>JACCVG010000056.1 GCA_013698335.1 Thermoleophilaceae bacterium | reverse complement strand
AGCGCTGGCAGCCGGGACACCGGTAATCGGGCTCGCGCGCGGCGGGGCGACCGACATCGTCCGCGACGGAATCGACGGGTTGTTGATCGACGACACCGACCTCGCATCGGTGCGAACGGCAATCGCGGGGATCCGCGCGCGGGACTGGGATCGGCGGGCGCTCAGCGATCGCGCGGGCGACTTCTCCACCGAGCGGTTCGTCGAGCGGATGCGGGCAGTCGTCGATCCCCTGCTGGCCGGATGAGAACGCTCGCCGTCTTTCACATCGCCGAGACGAGCGGCCCGTCGAAGACCCTCTTCCCGAGCCTCGAGCGACTGGCTGCACGCGGCTCGCTCGAGGCCGTCGTCCCGGTGCCCGGCGGGGGTGTGCTTCCCGGGACCGTAGCGGCGGACTATGCCGGGTTCGCGACCGTCTCCGCCCTCCCCTACGCCACGCTCATGGTCCCGCGGACCCTCGGCGCTCTGGTCCGTGAGCCGGCCCGCTGCTACCGCGAGGTCACGGCGTTTCGGCGTCACTTCCGAACGGTCGCGCCTGACCTGGTCGTAGTGGCAACCGGGGTCCTCCCCACTGCGCTGATCGCGGCACGGCTCGAGAGCATCCCGACGATCGTACGGGTCGCAGAGATCTTCGAGAAAGGCCACGTCGGCGGCATCGGGCGGCGGGTTGGCAGTCGAGCACTGCTCGCGCTCTTGCAGCGCACCGCCGATGCGATCGTTTGCTCCTCTGAGCAGATCGCGGCGCAGTTCCGAGCCCCCGTGACAACGATCTGGCCGGGCATCGACCCCGTCCACGGCGACGGCGACGGAGCCCGCCTGCGAGCGACGCTCGGGGTCACGGCGACCGACCCGCTGATCGCGGTGGTCGGCAACATCACCGAAGCCCGCGGGCAGGATCTCGCGATCGCGGCGCTCGTTGACGTTCGCCGGCGTCACCGGAGTGCCCGATTGCTGATTGCCGGGGCGGCCCATGATCGTCCGGCCGACGCCGCCTACGCGGAGCGGCTGCACGACCTCGCCGAGGCTGAGCAGCTCGCGGACGCCGTGCTCTTTGGCGGCTTCATCGGCGAGGTCGCTGACGTTTACGCCGCCGCCGACGTACTGCTCAACCCTGCCCGCTTCAACGAGCCTTTCGGCCGGGTGGCGCTGGAGGGCCTGCTGGCCGGCTGCCCCGTGGTCTCGACGCGGGTCGGCGCGATCCCGTCGGTGCTGCGCGCCGACGACGACGCGCTGCTGGTGCCGCCCGAGGACCCCGCTGCGATCGCCGCTGCACTCACGCGTCTACTCGACGATCGAGAGCTCGCGGCTCAGATGGCCGAGCGCGGCAGGGCCCGCGTGCTACGCGACTTCGGCACCCAGCGCGTCGCCGACGAGTTCGAGCAGGTCGCCCGCTCAATCACCCCCGTTACGGCGTGGGAGTAATCCGATACGCATCAAAGACCGACTCGATGTTGCGGACCCGCTGAATGCACGCCTTGAGCGCCTTCGTGTCACCGACCTCGAGCACGAAGCGATCCTTGACCATCGGCTTGTCGACGACACAGCGCGCCTCGAGGATGTTGACCCCGCACTCCGCGAAAGCGCGTGAGAGATCCTCGAGCAGGCGCGGGCGATCCCACGCATCGATCTGCATCTCGACCCGAAAGGAGGTCGTCGATTCGGCATCCCACGAGACCGGCGTGAACCGCTCCGGATTGCGCATCAGAGCCTTGGTGTTTGAGCATTCTTCGTGGTGGATCGTGATGCCCTTGCCGAGTGAGATGTAGCCGACGATCGGATCGCCCGGCACCGGGCGGCAGCACTTCGCCATCCGTAGCAGGACGTCGTCCGCCCCGTCGATCTTGATCCCGTAGTTCGACGAGCGCTCAGTCGGCTTGGGGCTCTCGACGCGCTTGTTGGAGAGCAGGTCCTCGGTGGCCCCACGCTCGGCGACCGCCTCGCCCTGCTTGAGCCGCTGCAACAGCTTGTTGGTTACGACCTTGGCCGAGATCTTGTTCTGGCCGAGCGCGATGTAGAACTCCTCTGCCTTACGGAAGCCCATCTCGCGGATCACGTCGGCGAGCAACGGGGATCCGGCGATCTTCTGCGGCGGCAGCCCTTGGCGCTTGAGCGCCTCCTGCAGCAGTTCGCGGCCCGCGCGCTCGGAATCCTCGCGCCCTTCGCGCTTGAACCAGGCCCGGATCTTGGACTGCGCACGGGTCGTCTTCGCGAGCGCGAGCCAATCCCGCGACGGGCCGCGGTCCTTCTTCGAGGTCAGCACCTCGCAGATGTCGCCCGACTTCAGCTCGTAGTGCAGCGGCACGATCTTGCCGTTGACCTTCGCTCCGACGCAGCGGTGGCCGACATCGGTGTGGACGTCGTAGGCGAAGTCGAGCGGCGTGGCGCCGGCGGCGAGCGACTTAACCTCCCCGCGGGGGGTGAACACGAACACCTCGTCCTCGAAGAGATCGACCTTCAGCCCCTCGACGAACTCGCTCGGATCCTTCAGCTCGCGCTGCCAGTCGACGAGCTGGCGCAGCCATTCGACGCGACTCTCGCTGCTCTCGGAATCCTCCTTGTAGAGCCAGTGCGCGGCGACCCCAAACTCCGCGGTCTCGTGCATCTCGGTGGTTCTGATCTGGATCTCCAGGGGGAGACCCTCGGGACCGATCACCGTCGTGTGAAGCGCCTGATACATATTGAACTTGGGCATCGCGATCCAGTCCTTGAAGCGGCCCGGAAGCGGCTTCCAGAGAGAGTGGATCACGCCGATCGTGCCGTAGCAGTCCTTGACCGAGCCGACCAGGACGCGCATCGCGGTCAGGTCGTAGATCTCGTTGAACTCGCGCCCCTTGCGCGTCATTTTCACGTAGATCGAATAGAAGTGCTTCGCGCGGCCCGAGATCTCGGCGTCGATCTCTACCGCCTCGAGTTCCTTCTGCAGGTAGGCGCCGGCGCGCTCGACGTACTCCTCGCGCTCGACGCGCTGCTGGTTGACCAGCCCCTTGATCTCGTTGAACTTGCGCGGGTGGAGCGTCGCGAACGCGAGATCCTCGAGCTCCCACTTGATCGCGTGGATCCCCAGCCGATGCGCGAGCGGGGCGAAGATCTCGAGCGTTTCCTTCGCCTTCTCCTGCTGCTTCTGCTTCGGCAGCGCAGCAATCGTTCGCATGTTGTGCAGACGATCGGCGAGCTTGATCAGGATCACGCGCAGGTCCTGCGCCATCGCGACGATCATCTTTCGGTAGTTCTCGGCCTGCCGATCGTCGCGGCTGGAGAAGGTGATGCCGGTCAGCTTCGTAACTCCGTCAACGAGTGCCGCGACCTCGTCGCCGAAGGCGGCGCGGACCTCCTCGAGCGATGCGGTCGTGTCCTCGACGGTGTCGTGGAGCAGCGCCGCGCAGAGCGTCTGGGAGTCGAGTCGCATGCCGGCGCAGATCTTGGCCACGCCGACCGGGTGCGTGATGAACTCCTCGCCGGAGCGGCGACGCTGATTGGCGTGGCGCTCGTACGAGAACTCGAAGGCGCGCGCTATCAGGTCGCGATCCAGGACCCGCCCGCCGTCGGGCGGCGCGTGCTCCTCGATCACAGCGAACAGATCCGCGAGCAGCTCGAGAGCATCCCCGGCCGGACTCTTAAGCGCGCCGACGGGGCTCCGCTCGAACTCCTGGTTGCCGGTCGTGCGCGCCATCTCAGCCAATTCTAGTTGGCGCGGCCGCTACCCTTGACCCGCTTTGCAACCGAACCTCATCGTCATCGGCGCACAGAAGTGCGGGACGAGCGCACTCCACTACTACCTCCGCCAGCACCCGGAGATCGCGATGTCAAAGCCCAAGGAGCTCAACTTCTTCATCGAGAAGCGCAACTGGGGCCAAGGCGTCGACTGGTACTCCGGCCACTGGGAAGGGTCCGAGCCGGTGCGCGGGGAGGCGTCGCCCAACTACACCGCCCACCCCCACTTCGCTGGGGTTCCCGAGAAGATGCACTCGGTCGTCCCGGATGCGAAGCTGATCTTCCTCGTTCGTGATCCAGTCTCGCGGATGGTCTCGCAGTACGTCCACAACTACACCAAGCGCGCTGAGCACCGCGATATCGCAACGACGCTGCTCGACGAGAGCAAGACCTACCTGCACCGCAGCCGCTACATGTTCCAGGTCGAGCAGTTCCTACCCTACTTCCCGCGCGAGTCGTTTCTGATCCTCGACTCCGGCGACCTGCGCGACGATCGGATGGCGACGCTCGCGCGAATTTTCCGCTTCCTGGGTGTCGCAGATGACTTCACTTCGAAGAAGTACAAGGAGGAGAAGCACCGGACGGCCGACAAGGAGCGGCTCAGCCGATTCGGTGCCTGGTCGCTCAACAACCTCCCGCGGCCGCTCTACAACCGAATGCGCCGTCGGCTGCCGCTCGGCAAGCCGGTCGATCGCCCGGTGATCGAGGACTCGCTCCAGACCGAGCTTGTCGAGCGGCTGAAGCCTGACGCCGACCGCTTCCGCGAGTTCAGCGGCGAGTCGTTCGAGAACTGGTCCGTCTAGGCCGCTCGACGGCGCGCCAGAGCAGCGTGTTCTGCGGCCAGGACAGACCGCAACCGATCCCGCTCGGCGTTCGCCGCGGCGAACGTGGCGGAGTGCTCGAGGGCAGTCGGCCGTTGCTCGAGCAGCATGCACCGCTCGGCCCCCGGAGCGAGGTCGACCGTGGCCAGTTCGAGCTCGGCCAGCACCGCCAACAGCCTCGCGCAGGTGCGTGGATCACGTGAGCGCTTCTGGGGACCCCTGAGGGCCGCCTCGAGGTCTCGCCCTTCGAGCTCCCCCCCTTTCTCTCTCAGCGCCCTGTAGAGCTCCGCAAGAGGCTCCCGCAGCGCCGCGCGGCGTTCGAGGACCTCGAGCGCGAACTCGACCTCCGGCTCGCCCCAAGCGGCGATCAGATCCCTGGGGCCTCCGTACTCGACGACCGGCGGGTCGAGCGCAAGCAGGTAGCGAACCTCTGGCGGCGGTCCGGCGAGCAGGTCGGACCACTCACAGGCGATCAGCCGTCTCTCCGGCGCCCTGCCCGCGAGCAGGCGCTCGATGCCCTCGCGGCGGGCTCCGAGATCCGCGCAGACGACGAGGAGCGGCGTCTCGAGGCTGAACAGCTCGGCCGCGGTCGCGACCAGGCCGGCCCCGCGT
>JACCVG010000054.1 GCA_013698335.1 Thermoleophilaceae bacterium | reverse complement strand
CGGTCGCACTGACCGTCAGCGAGATCCAGGATCACGATCGGCCGGCCTTCTCGATCGAGGAAGGCGTGCGCTGGCATTGGCTGGATCCGGAAGCTCGTGACGCCGACGCTCGTGTCAGGGTTGCTCTGGCCGAACTGGCGAAGCGGCGCGGGGGGTAGATGAGGCCGCAGCGTCGGGCGCGCCCCGGGGCGCCTGCGTGCGAAGCGTCTGGTCTGTCCGGTCAGGTGGCCCTAACGGGTGGACCCGCCGGGTCGCACCTCGACGCCACGCGTGCGAGGTTGGTGACGAGCAGCTGCACGACCGGCCCGTACGTGCTTCGCAGCATCAGTTCCAGAGGGGCGGGGGCCTCGAGATCCACCGCAACTATGCAGCCTCCGTGTGGAGTGGCGCTCGGCGCTACGCGGTGCCGAATCGAAACCGGGCCGATCTTCCAGGTCCAGGACCGGTCCGCCTCCTTCGCCGTAATGCGCGCGGGAATCGCGGCTAATCCCAGCACCCGTACAGTTCCGGTCCGTCCCGCCTGGACCTCGGGGCGACCAAGCCCTCGAGCACCGCGTATGTGCGGCGCCCACTCATGCCAGCGGGTGGGCTCGGACAGCAGCCGCCACGCGATGTCTGGGTGCCCCGGGGACGCGGCTTGATACGTGAGCATCAGCTGCCGGGTCCCATGCCTGCTGCCTCTCGGTTCATCGCGAGGCCAGCTTGCGCCGCAGGTCCCGTTCGGCAGGGCTCGACGAGACCGTTTCTCTGTAATGGGCCATGCAAGGGCTACGGCGTCTGGTATCGCCTGGATCAGGCCTTGTTGCGGACAGCAGGCTGGAGCGGGCAGGTCGCGGTCGCGTTGGCGCTGGTCTGAAGCGGCACCCACCGCGGGCGGACTCAGCGCACCGACCCAGGCAGATGGCTGCGTCAAGGTGCCGGCCGCCGGTTCTCACGCGCTCCGTCTAGGGCTGCTGCTACACCTGCCGGATGCTCCTTGAATTGCGCGTCGAGAATCTCCTGCTGATCGAGCGGGCTGAGCTGCGGCTGGCCGGCGGCCTGAACGTGATCACCGGCGAGACCGGGGCTGGCAAGACCGTGCTCGCCCATTCGCTCGATCTCCTGCTCGGGGGAAAGGCGCGGCCGGGAGTCGTGCGGCCGGGTTGCGAGGAAGCATGGGTCGAAGGGGTCTTCTCCGACGTCGGCGGCGCGCTCGACGCGCCCGAGTTGGCCGACCTGCGCGAGCGGATAGGAGCGGGCGAGGAGATCGTCCTCGCGCGGCGCGTGGGCGCTGACGGCCGGACCCGCGCGTTCGTCCAGGGCCGGGGCGCCTCGGCCGCCGACCTGCGTGAGCTCGGCGGCCGGCTGATCTCCTTCTACGGCCAGCACGAACACCGCCGGCTGACGATCGCGGCGGCGCAGCTGGAGATCCTCGACGGATACTGCGGCCCGGTCCAACTGGCCCTGCGTCAGCGGATGGCCGCCGAACACGGGCGTGTGCTGCGGCTGGAGCGCGAGCTCGCCGGGCTGCGCGACCGTGCGGGCTCACGCGAGCGTGATCGGGACCTGCTCGCCTTCGAGCTCGGCGAGATCGAGGATCTCGAACCGAGCGCGGCCGAACAGGACCTCCTGAGGGCGGAGCGCTCGCGGCTGCGTGGCTTCGACGTGCTGCGCGAGGCGGTGGGGGCGGCGGCCGAGGCGCTCGTGTCGGAGGGTTCCGAGGAGGGGGGCGCGATTGCACTGCTGGCCGCCGGCGAGGGCGGAATGGAAGCGGCCGGGGAGATCGACGAGCGCCTCGCGAGCCTGACAACCCGGCTGCGCGCGGTGCGGCTCGAAGCCGAGGATCTCGGCGCGGAGCTGAGGGACTATCTCTCGGACCTTCAGGGCGACCCCGAGCGGCTCGAGGAGGTCGAGCAGCGGCTCGAGCGCTATGACCGCCTGGAACGCAAGCACGGCGGCAGCGTCGAGGCGGTGCTCGCTTATGCAGCGCAATCTCGGGAGCAGCTGGCGCTGATCGACGGCGGGTCCGAGGCGCTCGAGCGGCTCGACGGGGAGCTCCGAGGCGCGATCGAGAGCTCGGATGAGATCGCGGCGGCGCTCGGCAAGGCGCGCGCGAAAGCGGCCCCCCGGCTCGCCGAGCAGGTGGTCACCGAGCTTGCCCAACTCGCGATGGAGGACGCGAACTTCGAGGTCTCGGTCCAGCCGCGCGAGCAGCGCGGGGCCGGCGGCGATGAGCGGGTCGAGTTCCTGCTGGCGCCCAACCCGGGCGTCGCGGCAACGCCGTTGCGCGACACCGCTTCCGGTGGCGAGCTCTCGCGCTCGATGCTGGCGATCATGGGTGTCGCGGCGGCGGGTGGGGAGGAGACGCTTGTCTTCGACGAGGTGGACGCCGGGATCGGTGGGCGGACCGCGCGTGCTGTAGGCGAGCGGTTGCAACGCCTCGCGGCGGGTCGGCAGCTGCTCTGCATCACCCATCTGCCGCAGATCGCGTCGCTCGCCGAACGCCACTTCCTGATCGCCAAGAGCGCACAGGACGAGCTCGTCCACACGACCGTAACCCAGCTGGGGGCGGAGCAGCTCGAGGGCGAGCTCGTGCGGATGCTCGGCGCCGACGGCGACGACGCGGCCGCCCGGAAGCATGCACAGGGTCTTCTCAGAGCCGCCTGAGACCAACACTCGCCTGCAAGAAGTCCCCGCTCTGTCCGTAAACTCGGACGCCCTCCCGTGTCTTCTTCCCGCCTCAGAACCATCGCTCCGCACGCGTTCAAGCGGCCTTGGTCGATCCGCGGATCCGATGTGGGCGAGCAGGCCGCGGGTGAGTTCCGCGGGACGGCGAGGCTCGGGCGGCGGACCAAGCGGCTGATTCCTCGCGTCGGCCCAGCCGACATCGCGATCCTCGACCACGAAAACATCGACCGCGTCTGCGCCGAGGATCTCGTGGCCACCGGCGTCCGTCACGTCATCAACTGCTCTCGATCAACCTCCGGTAGCTACCCCAACAGGGGCCCGCTGATCATGGCCGAGGCCGGTGTTCACCTGATCGACGCCCCAGGCGCCCCGCTGTTCGACTCGATCCGCGACGGCGAGCGGTTGACGGTCCGTGGCGCCGAGGTGTTCCGCGGCGAGGAGCGGGTCGCGGGCGGCGAGGTCCAGGATCTTCAGCGGCTCGAGCTCGCCTACGAGGACAGCCGGCGGACGGTCGGGGAGTCGCTCGAGGCGTTCGCCACCAACACGATGTCGCACATCCTCGAGGAGCGCGACCTGCTGGCGGGCAAGATCGACCTGCCCGATTTCGACACCGATTTGCGCGACCGGCCGGTGATGATCGTCGTGCGCGGCGCCGATCACCAGAAGGATTTACGCGCGCTGCGGCCCTATGTGCGGGACGTGAAGCCGGCGCTGATCGCGGTCGATGGCGGGGCCGACGCGATCCTGGCCGAGGGGTTTCGCCCGGACATGATCGTCGGCGACATGGATTCGGCCAGTGACGCGTCTCTGCGCGCCGCGCGGGAGCTGGTCGTGCACGCCTATCCCGATGGGCGCGCGCCGGGCCGCGAGCGGCTGGATTCGCTCGGACTGGCCTACAAGGTGGTCCCGGCGCCGGCAACCAGCGAAGACGTCGCGATGTTGATCGCCTCCGAGAAGGGCGCCGAGCTGATCGTGAGCGTCGGGGCCCACTTCAACCTCGTCGAGTTCCTCGACAAGAACCGCCGCGGCATGTCCTCGACGTTTCTCACACGGCTGCGGATCGGCGAGATCCTGGTCGACGCGAAGGGCGTCAGCCGGCTGTACCGGCCCTCCGCCGGGCCTGGCCCGATCGTGGCGATCGCGCTCGCGGCGCTGGTCGCCTTCGTGATCGTCGTGGCGACCTCGCCAAGCCTCGGCCCGCTACTCGACCTGATCTGGCTCAAGCTCCAGGTCCTGCTGGGGCTCAACTGATGTTCGACCTCCGCTACCACGCGATATCGCTGGTTGCGGTCTTCCTCGCCCTGGCGATCGGGATCCTGCTCGGGGTGACGATCGGAGACTCGCTCGTCTCACAGGCCGATCGCGGCCTGCGCGAGTCCTTGCGCGAGGACGTCGTGTCCGCGCGCGATGCCGAGCAGCGAGCCGAGGCCGGCCTCGATCGGCGCGAGGAGCTCATCGCTGAGATCGCCCCGACGCTGATCGATCGGGGTCTCCAGAACGAGTCAATCGCGGTCGTCGGCGTCGGGCCGCTGCCGGAGGGGTTCGAGGCTGCGGTCCGCTCGACGATCACCTCGGCCGACGGTTCCCTGGATTCGGTCTCGACGCTGCCGATCGAACCCGACGAACTGCGCGAGCTGCTCGCCTCGCGCGCCCCGGACCTGAGCGATTCCGCGCTGGCCGATCGGCTCGCGCGCACCGTCGTGGAAGGCGGCGAGCCCGCCGCCCGGCTCCGTGAGGAGGATCCAAGCACCTTCATGGGGGCGTTCGAGGGGGCCGACGCCGTGATCTTCCACGGTGTGCCGCCCGGGGAAGAGGGCGCCGAGCGAGCCCAGCCCTGGGAGGCGGCGTTGATCGGCGGCCTGCTCGACAGCGGCGTACGCGTGGTCGGAGCCGAGCAGACGCCGGATCCCAAAGCCGATCTCGGCGAGGGGGCCAGCCCGGCGTACCAAGCACCTTTCTTCGCCGACCAGGGCATCCCGAGCGTCGATAACATCGAGACAGCGGGCGGCGCGATCGCGCTGGTCTATGCGCTCGCCGGCGCGGACGGACGCTTCGGCTACGGGGATGACGCCGACGCCGTCCTCCCACCGGGCCCCCGCGTCGTCCGCTAGCGCGGCTAGGTTGCGACGGTGCTGTGGCTGCCGCTGCTCGTCTCCCTCCTGATCGCAGCGGTGACGGCTCCCCGGGTGCTCGCAGAGCTTGAGCGCCGCGCCCTGACGCGTGAGAACTACCGCGGTGTCGCGGTGCCGATCCCGGGCGGGATCATGATCGCGATCGCCGCGATCATCGCGCTTGTACCGCTGACGCTGCTCTTCAACTCGACCGAGCTCGAGGTCTTCATCGGCGGGGAGGGAATCATCATTTACGTCTTCGGGATGGCGCTGCTCGGGCTGATCGATGACCTGATGGGGTCGGCTCCGGTCGCCTCGGGCGACGGCGGGCTGCCGCGTGGCTGGCGCGGCCACGGGCGAGCGATCCTGCGCGGCGAGTTCTCCAGCGGCGCGCTCAAGGGGGCCGGTGCGCTCGGCCTCGCGCTGTTCATCCTCTCCGGCCCGAGGCTGGGCGGGATCGAGCTCGCGATAGCGACCCTGCTGCTCGTCACGACGACCAACCTCTTCAACCTCCTGGACCTGCGCCCGGGGCGGTCGATCAAGGTCTTGATCCTGCTCGGGGCGGGCCTGCTGATCGGCTCGCGCGAGCTCGAGCCGCTCTGGGCGCTCGGCCTCTTCCTCGGCCCGATCCTCGTGTTCCTGCCCTTCGACCTGCGCGAGCGGGGGATGCTCGGCGACACCGGATCGAACGTCGTCGGCGCGGTCGCGGGGCTGTGGATGGTCATGACCTTGCCGACGGGGGGGCAGGCAATCGCCCTCGCGATCGTCCTCGGAATCACGATCTACGGGGAATTTAGGTCGATCTCCGCGCTCGTCGAGAAAACCCCGGGGCTGCGCGGACTAGACTCGCTCGGTAGAGCACATGCGTGAAGGCCCCCCCACTCGTTACATCTTCGTCACCGGGGGAGTGGTGTCGGCACTGGGCAAGGGAATCGCCGCGGCGTCGGTTGGCCGGCTGCTTGTCTCGCGTGGCCTGAAGGTCGCCCTCCAGAAGTTCGACCCCTACATCAATGTCGACCCGGGGACGATGAGCCCCTTCCAGCACGGCGAGGTGTTCGTGACCGAGGACGGAGCCGAGGCCGACCTCGACCTCGGCCACTACGAGCGGTTCACCGACGTCAACGCGACGCGCGGGTCGAACGTCACGACCGGGGCGATCTACCACTCGGTGATCAGCCGCGAGCGCCGCGGCGACTACCTCGGAGGCACCGTTCAGGTGATCCCCCACATCACCGACGAGATCAAGCAGAGGATCCGCCTCGTCGCCGATTCACACGACGTCGACTTCGTGATCACCGAGATCGGCGGCACGGTCGGCGACATCGAGTCGCTGCCGTTCCTCGAGGCGCTGCGCCAGTTCCAGGTCGAGCACGGCCGCCGCAGCTGCATGTTCATCCACCTGACGCTCGTTCCCTACCTGGGCCACGCCGGCGAGCTGAAGACCAAGCCCACCCAGCACTCGGTCCAGGAGCTGCGCCGGATCGGCATCCAGCCCGACGTGATCATGTGTCGCTCCGAGGGTCCGCTGGCGCGCGACATCCGGGAGAAGATCGCGCTGTTCGCGAGCCTTGGCGTCGATGCGGTCGTCTCGGCCCGTGACGTCGACTCGATCTACAAGGTGCCGCTCTACTTCCGCGCCGAAGGCGTCGACGATTTGGTGCTCGACCACTTCGGCGTCGAGGCGCCGCCGTCGGATCTCTCGGACTGGGAGGAGCTCGCGACCCGTCGCGACGCTGCCGCCGAGCCGGTCGTGATTGGGATGGTCGGCAAGTACATCCAGCTCGAGGACGCCTACCTGTCGGTGATCGAGGCGCTCTACCACGCGGGAGTGCACCACGGGGCGAAGGTCGAGATCCGCTGGATCGACGCCGAGACACTCGATGGCGATGAGACCCAGCGCGAGCTCGAGGCCTGCGACGGGATCCTGATCCCCGGCGGGTTCGGCGTGCGCGGGGTGGAGGGCAAGATCAACGCCGCCCGCTTCGCCCGCGAGGAGGAGGTTCCCTACCTGGGGATCTGCCTCGGCATGCAGATCGCGGTGTCGGAGTTCGCGCGCAGCGTCTGCGGCATGGACGGCGCCAACTCGACCGAGTTCGATCCCGAGACGCCGTTCCCCGTGATCGACCTGCTGCCCGAGCAGAAGGAGGTGCGTGACCTCGGCGGGACGATGCGCCTCGGTGCTGACCCGGTCAAGCTCCACGAGGGCTCCCGAGCACGCGAGATCTACGACGAGCCGGTGATCTACGAGCGCCATCGCCATCGCTACGAGGTCAACAACCACCTGCGCCCGCGGCTCGGCGCCGAGGGGATGGTCTTCTCCGGCACCTCCCCGGACGAGCGTCTCGTCGAGCTGATCGAGTTGCCGGACCACCCGTTCTTCGTTGCCTCGCAGTACCACCCCGAGTTCAAGTCGCGGCCGCTGCGCCCGCACCCGCTGTTCCGGGAGTTCGTCGGCGCGGCTCGCGATCGCGCTCGGGAGCGCGCCCCCGAGGCCGAGCCCCGCGTGTCCGCGGTCGAGAAGCGAACGACCGCGTCCCAGTAGATGTCGTTCCCGGACGGCGGTGACCGTCTGGCGAGTGAGTTCGTGCGGCTCTGCGAGTTCGAGAGCCCCTCTCGCCGTGAGCAGGAGGTCGGCCGCTACGTCCGCGACGAGCTCGATGGGCTCGGGCTCGGGGTCGAGGAAGACGCCAGCCCGGCCGAGACCGGATCCCAGATAGGGAACCTGCTCGTCCGGATCGCGGGGCCGCCGGGCGCGCCGGTGATCCTCTTCTGTGCGCACCTCGACACGGTTCCGCTGGCAGCTGCCGTCGAGGTCGAGGAACGGAACGGGTTCTTCGTCAACCGCAACGAGGCGATCCTCGGGGCCGACAACAAGGCGGCGGTCGTCGTGCTGCTCGAGCTCGCGCGTCGGCTGGTCCGGGATCCACCGCCGATCGGGGTCGAGCTGCTGTTCACGACCTGCGAGGAGCTGGCGCTGCTCGGCGCGAAGGCGTTCGACATTGCTTCGCTGAGCGCGCGGTTCGGGTTCGTCTTCGACCACGCCTCGCCGATCGGCGAGCTGATCCTCGCGGCGCCCTCCTACTACCGGCTCCAGGCTCGACTGCACGGGCGCGCCGCTCACGCCGGAGTGAGGCCCGAGGACGGCCACAACGCGATCGCCGCTGCGGCCGCCGGTATCGCCTCGCTCCGGCTCGGCCGGATCGACGCCGAGACAACGGCCAACGTCGGCACGATCGGGGGCGGCAGCGCTCCGAACGTCGTCGCCGAGCACTGCGTCGTCGAGCTCGAGGCGCGCAGCCTCGATCACGAGCGGGCGGGGGCGCTCGTGAGCGAGATGGTCGACTCTTTCACCGCTGCCGCGACCGATGCGGAGTGTGACCTCGAGGTCGTTGCCGAGGAGCTGTTCCGCGCCTACTCGTTGCCGCGGAGCTGCGAGCCGGTGCGGATCGCCGCCGCGGCGCTGGAGAGCTGTGGGATTGAGCCCGTCTACGTCTCGACCGGCGGGGGCAGCGACGCCAACGTCTTCAACCTCGCCGGGCTGCCCACGGTCAACCTTGCCAACGGGACCGAGCGCAACCACCAGCCCGACGAGCGAGTCTCGCGCGACGCGCTCGAGCGGATGCTCGAGGTAGCGGTCGCCCTCGTCCGCACAGCGGGCATCGAGTGTCGGCCGGCTTGGCCTGGCGCCGACGGAAATGACACCCGATGAGCGGGCGGCTGACGCTGCGGCGCGGAGTCGTTGCTTCCGTCGACCGAGGCGGGGCGTTCAGCGAGCTGACGGTCGACGTCGGCGGAGCCGACCGTCGGGCGCTTGCCGACACCGCCCTGGTCGGTGCGGTCGAAGCAGGCGACGAGGTGATCGTCAACACAGCCGCGGTCGATCTCGGCCTCGGCAGTGGTGGTTTCGATCTCGTCCACGTGAACTTGACGCGTGGTCTCGCCGGCGCGGGGCCCGATGGCACACACGTGATGAAGCTCAACTACAGCTCGCTCCAGCACGCGGTCGAGCCGATCGAGGAGCGGGCGGGGCCGCTCGCCACGCCGCTCGCGATGCCGGTCGGCGTGATTTCGCTGCACGGTCAGCTGGCCTGTGTGGCGTGGGCGCTGGCCGAGCTGCGGTCCGGCACCCGCGTCGGTTATGTCCAGACCGGTGGCGGCGCGCTCCCCGGCGGCCTCTCGCGGGTCGTGGCGGAGCTGCTCGAGCGAGGGCTGCTCACCGGCCACATCACGGCGTCTCCGGCCTACGGCGGACCCGCGGAGGCGATCACCACCGCCGGCGCGATCCACGCCGCCGCGAGCGTGCTGCGCTGGGACGCAGCGATCGTCGGCCCCGGGCCGGGCATTCTCGGATCGAGCACGGCGCTCGGGCACGGCGGTCTGATCGCCCTCGACTCTGCCCACGCGGCGCTGGCGCTCGGCTGTCCGACGCTGATCGTGCCGCGGATGTCCTCCGGCGACCCGCGCGAGCGCCATCGCGGGCTCTCGCACCACAGCGCCACGGTGCTCGACCTTCTGCTCGCCCCGGTTCACGTCGGCTGGCCGAGCGGGGAGGAGGGGGCGGATACGCTGACTGGCAAGCACATGACGCGTGTCAGCGAACCGGACCTCGACGGCTATCTCGCGAGCGGTCTGCCCGCCCGGACGATGGGCCGCGCCGCGGCTGAGGATCCGCTCTTCTTCGGTTCGGCGCTGGCCGGCGGGGCCGCCCTGGGAGCGCTGATCGATGGCGTTTGAGCGGACCCGCTCCGAGGAGGTGTTCACCGGCAACCTGCTCCGGGTCCGCCGTGAGTTCTTCCGCCACGACGACACCGGTGAGGAGGTCGAGCGCGAGCTGGCGGCTCACCCCGGCGCATCGGTGATCGTCGCACATGACCAGCGTTCGGTCTACATGGTCGCCCAGCCACGTGAGGTCGTCGGCGAGCAGTCGCTGCTCGAGCTGCCGGCCGGCAAGATCGATCCTGACGAGACCTCCGAGCAGGCGGCCCGGCGCGAGCTGGTCGAGGAGATCGGTTACGCCGCGGCGTCGTGGGAGTTCCTGAAGACCGTCTACGCCTCGCCCGGGTTCACCGACGAGACCTTTCACCTGTTCCTGGCGACCGACCTGACCGAGCGGCGCGGTGAGCCCGACGAGGGAGAGCGGATCCTCGTGGAGCGTTTTCCACTCGGCGAGCTGGGCGATCTGATCGAGCTGGTCAGCGACGCCAAGACGCTGATCGGCTTGCTGCTGCTGCATCGCCGCCTCGGCGGCTGAGCAGCGCCGGGTCGCCGGAATTCCCGTTGCAGTCGCAGGGATCGACAGCCTGGGGGCCGAATCGATCTCCCGATGGCCTCCGTGGTGGCACCCGCAGTCGCGCCGAGCTTCGAGCACCAGATGCTCGACTTTCTCGCCTACCTGGAATTCGAGCGCGGCCTCTCTCGCAACACGCTCGAGGCCTACCGCTCGGATCTGCTCCAGTTCGGGCGGTTCCTCGGGGAGCGCGGCCAGACCGCGCTCGACGCCGAGGGGCGTGACGTCGCCGAGTTCCTCGAGCAATTGGGCGGTGGCAACGGCCGACCCGCGACACCGGCGACCGTCCACCGCAAGGCTGCGTGCCTGCGGTCCTTCTATCGGCATCTGCGGCGCGAGGGCGTGACCGACGTCGACCCGACCGCGGCGCTTAGCCCGCCACGCCGCTCGCGCAAGCTGCCCCACGTCCTGACGCGGGGCGAGATCACCGAGCTGCTCTCCCAGCCGGTCGGAGGAGAGGCGCCGGCGCTGCGCGACCGGGCGCTGCTCGAGCTGATGTACGCCTGTGGGCTCCGCGCGTCCGAGGCGATCGGGCTCGAGCTCGCCGACGTCGATCTCGAGGACGGCGTGCTGCGCGCACGGGGGAAGGGCTCCAAGGAGCGCATCGTCCCCGTCGGGAGCGCCGCGATCGCTGCGACGCGAGCCTACGTCGAGCGCGGCCGCGGCAAGCTGATCCGCGATCCCGACGAGACCCACCTGTTCGTCAACGTGCGCGGGCGGGCCCTCACGAGGCAGGGGCTTTACAAGATCATTCAGAAGCACGCCCGTGGCGCCGGGCTCGCTGACCGGATGAGCCCGCACACGCTGCGCCACACCTTCGCCACCCACCTGCTCGCCGGCGGCTGCGACCTTCGCTCGGTCCAGGAGATGCTCGGCCACGCCGACGTCGCGACGACCCAGCTCTACACCCACCTCTCGAGCGAGCGGCTGAAGGACGTCTACTTCAAGGCGCACCCGCGCGCGAGCGCCGCGACCTCGCGCTGAGGGTCCGACCCGTAGCGCAAGAACTCGCGCACCGGGCTGAACGTCGCGTGCGCATGACCCCGGTGGGGTCTACCCTGCTCGGAGTGCCCGAGTTGCCCGAAGTCGAGACCGTTCGGACCCAGCTCGCGCCCGCCGTCGAGGGGCGGACGGTCGAGGCGCTCGAGGTTCGCGATCCGCTCTGGTGCTCGCCGGCCGCCCCGGCGGAGTTGGCGGCCGCGGTCAACGGTCGTCGCGTCGAACGGCTCGCGCGGCGCGGCAAGTACCTGATCTGGACGCTTCGCGAGGAGGTCCACCTGGTCATGCACCTGCGCATGACCGGGAACCTGCTGCTGGTCGACGCCGACGAGGATTCGGACGAGCGCAGCTACTTGCGGGTGCGGGTTCGCCTCGACGACGGGCGCCGGGTGCTGTTCGTCGATCCGCGCCGCTTTGGCACGGGCATCGTCCTGCTCGGCGACGCGGCGCTTGCCGACTACCTCGCGGCTCGCCTCGGTATCGAGCCGTTGACTCCCGAGTTCTCGGTTGATGCACTGCGTGCCCTCGCCAAAGGGCGGCGCACGCCGATCAAGGCGTTCCTGCTCGACCAGCGGCGGATCGCCGGGGTCGGGAACATCTATGCCGACGAAGCCCTGTTCCGCGCCCGCATCCATCCATTTCGGGAGACCGGTACGCTCAAACCCCGGCAGCTCGCGGCGCTTCGCGACGCAGTCGTCGAGTCGCTCGCACTCGGGATCGATTCGCGTGGCGCGACGATCGACGACTTCCGCGACATCGACGGCGCACGGGGATCGTTCCAGGACGCATTCCTCGTCCACCGGCGTGAAGGGGAGCCGTGCCCGGTCTGTGGCCGGACGATCCGCAAGCTCCGCGCGGCCGGCCGCGGCACCTACGTCTGCGAGCGCTGCCAGCCTCGTCCGCGCGCGGCCAGGCGCGCGGCGCCGTCCGGCACGTCGTCCAAAGTCGCCTGAGCATGCCGGGTTCCTTCAAGGCGGAAGCCATCGTCCTCCGATCGATCCGCCTCGGCGAGGCCGATCGGGTGCTGCATCTCTACACCCGCGAGCGAGGGCGTATCGGCGCGGTCGCCAAAGGGGTGCGACGGACTCGCTCGCGGTTCGGTGGTCGGCTGGAGCCCTGCGCGCGCGTCGCGCTCGTGCTGCACGAGGGCCGCAGCGACCTCTGTACGGTGACCGCCGCCGAGACCGTCCACGCCCACGCCGCGTTGCGCGAACGGCGTGAACCGCTCGAGCGCGCAACCCAGGCCTGCGACGCGGTGCTGCGCCTGTTCGACGCCCCGGAGGCCAACCAGGCCGCCTACAACCTGCTCTGCCAGGAGCTCTGGCTGCTCGACGCCGAGCCTTCCGCCGCGACCAGGTCCCAGGCGCTCGCCTTCCGGCTCAAGCTGCTGCTGGCCGCCGGGTTCATGCCGGAGCTCTCGACCTGTGCGAGCTGCGGCGAGCGCGAGCCCGAAGCGAGCCTGCTCGGCTTCTCGGCCGCGCAGGGGGGTGTCGTCTGCGACTCCTGCGAGGCGGGCTCTTTCAGGCTCGATCGCCAGGCGCGCGGGTTCATGGCCGGGGCGCTCGCGAGCCCACTCGCCGAAGCGCCCGTCGGCTCCGACCTTGCGTTGCGCCAGGCCGACCGCGCGATCGCCGAGACGCTCGAGTATCACGCGAACGTCCGCTTGCGCCGCGTCGCCTGAGATGCCCGCCGGGAACGTGCGTCGCGCCGGCCCTGCCGATATCGCAGCACTCTCCAATGCGATCGCGCGAGCCTTCTACGACGATCCGGTGCTCAGCTGGACGTTCCCCGACGATCAGCGGCGGCTCGCCCAGGCCGAGGCGTTCTTCTCGCTGCGCTTGCGCGGGATGGTCCCCGACGGCGAGGTCTACACCGTCGGGGACCTCAGTGCGGGCGCGCTCTGGGCTCCGCCCGACCGTTGGAAGGTCGGGTTCCTCGATTCGCTGCGGCTCGTACGGCTGCTGCCGTGGCACGGGCTCGGCCGGACGATCAGAGGCTTTACGGCGATCGAGGCCGCACATCCGAAGGCCCCCCCGCACTACTACCTCGCCGTCCTCGGAACAGAGCCAGCCGCGCAGGGTCGCGGCCTCGGCAGCGCCCTGCTCGCTCCGGTTCTCGCCGACTGCGACGAGCTGGGGATCGGGGCGTACCTGGAGAGCTCGAAGGAGAGCAACATCGCCTTCTACGCTCGCCATGGCTTTCGGGTCACGAGCGAGATCGATCTGCCGGACGGGCCGCGCGTCTGGCTGATGTGGCGCGATCCCGTCTGACAACCTAAGCGGCTGTGCCCGAGCGCTACGTCTACGACTTCGCCGAAGGATCGCGCGAGCAGCGCGACCTGCTGGGTGGCAAGGGCGCGAACATCGCCGAGATGACGCGGGTGCTCGGGGCGGACCGGGTGCCTGCGGGGTTCACGATCACGACGGAGACTTGCGTCGCCTACATGGACGGTGGGCGGGTGGAGCCGGACGGGTTGGCCGATCAGGTCGCAATGGCGCTCACGCGGCTCGAGGAGCGGGTCGGCAAGCGGCTCGGCGACGCCGAGGATCCGCTGCTCGTCGCGGTCCGCTCCGGCGCGCGGGAGTCGATGCCGGGAATGCTCGACACCGTCCTCAACCTCGGCATCGGTCCGGCTGCCGTCGAAGGGCTGGCGGCGCGCACCGAAAACGAGCGCTTCGCCTGGGATTCCTACCGCCGGTTCGTCCAGATGTTCGGGACCGTCTGCCGTGGGGTGCCGGGGGATGCGCTGGAGGCCGCAATCGCGACTCGCAAGCGTACGGCCGGGGTGGAGCTCGACACCGAGCTGTCAGTCGATGACCTGCGCGGTCTGGTGGCCGATTTCGAGGCGCTCTACACCGATCGCACCGGTGAACCGTTCCCGACCGATCCGGCCGAGCAGCTGCGCCAGGCGATCCGGGCCGTCTTCGACTCCTGGGTCGGGGATCGGGCGATCGAGTACCGGCGAATCAGCGGCATTCCGGAGGACTGGGGCACGGCGGTCAACGTCCAGCAGATGGTCTTTGGCAACAAGGGTGATAGCTCGTGCTCGGGCGTCGCCTTCTCGCGCGATGAGATCACCGGCGCCCCGGAACCCTCCGGCGACTTCCTGATCAACGCCCAGGGCGAGGACGTCGTCTCCGGGGTCAGGACTCCCGACGACCTCCCCGGGTTGACAGACCGGATGCCGACCGTCTACGCGGAGCTGGTCGACATCCTCGCGCGGCTCGAGTCCCACTACGGGGACATGCAGGACACCGAGTTCACCGTCGAGGAGGGCCGCCTCTACATGCTGCAGACGCGCGGCGCGAAGCGTCCCGCACAGGCCGCCGTTCGGTTCGCCGTCGATGCCGTCGAAGAAGGATTGCTGACTCGGGCCGAGGCGCTCGCGACGATCGACGCGGGCTCGCTCGACGCGCTGCTGCATCCGACGTTCTCCGCCGATGCCGAGCCCGAGATTCTCGTGCGGGGGGTCAACGCCTCACCGGGCGCGGCGAAAGGACGGATCGTCTTCACGGCGTCGGACGCCGTCGCCTGGGCCAACCTCGGGCGCGACGTGATTCTCGTCCGGCCGTTCACGGAAGCCGACGACGTCGCCGGCTTCTTCGCTGCGCGCGGGATCCTGACCTCGGAGGGCGGCAAGGCTAGCCACGCAGCGCTGGTCGCGCGGGGGATGGGCAGGCCGTGCATCTGCGGGGCGTCGGCGCTGGACATCGATCTGGCCGCACGCGAGGTGCGCGTAGGCGACGTCGTGCTGCGCCAGGGCGATCAGATTGCGATCGATGGGACATCGGGGCTCGTGACGATCGACGACGTCGAGTTGGTCGAGCCCCCGCCCGACCCCAACTTCCAGCGGACACTCGAATGGGCCGACGAGTTGCGCCGACTCGAGGTGCGCACGAACGCGGACACGCCCGACGACGCGAGGCGCGCGCGCGAGTTCGGGGCACAGGGCATCGGCCTCTGTCGCACCGAGCACATGTTCATGGCCGCCGACCGCCAGCCCAAGATGCGCGCGATGATCATGGCCGAGGGGCTCGAGGAACAGACTGCCGCGCTCGCCGACCTGCTGCCCCTCCAGCAGGGCGATTTCGAAGGGATCTTCGAGGAAATGGCCGGCCTGCCGGTGACGATCCGCCTGCTCGATCCGCCTTTGCACGAGTTCCTGCCCGACCCCGAGGAGCTCGCGCTCGAGATCCAGCGCGGGCGCTCGGAAGGCCGTGCGGACCTCGAAGAGCTCGAACGGACCCTCGAGCGTGTCCACACGCTGCACGAGACCAATCCGATGCTCGGCACCCGCGGTTGCCGCCTCGGCCTGATCCACCCCGAGATCTACGAAATGCAGGCGACCGCGATCGTCCGCGCGGCGCTCGCGGTCGAAGCACGGACGGGGCGGGCGCCGCATCCGGAGGTGATGATTCCGTTGGTTGCCTACGAGAAGGAGCTCGAGCGTATGCGGGCGCTCGTCGAGCGGGTGGTCGAGCGCGAGGGCGGGGACGGGATCGGCCTCAGCATCGGGACCATGATCGAGCTCCCGCGGGCCTGTTTCGTCGCCGACCGGATAGCGGCTGTCGCCGACTTCTTCTCGTTTGGCACTAACGATCTGACCCAGACGGCGCTCGGTTTCTCACGCGATGACGCCGAGGGGACTTTCCTCGCCCACTACCTCGAGACGAAGATCATCGACCGCAGCCCGTTCGACACGATCGACAAGCCCGGGGTTGGGTGGCTGGTAAGGCTTGCGGCCTGGACCGGCCGTGAGGCCAAACCGGACCTCAAGCTCGGTATCTGCGGCGAGCACGGCGGTGATCCCGACTCGATCGTCTTCTTTCATGATGTCGGTCTCGACTACGTCAGCTGCTCACCGTTTCGGGTACCGATCGCCCGGATCGCGGCCGCGCAGGCCGCCGTCGCAGACACCGGCCGCCTCGCGTAGGCTCCGGCGCGAATCGTGTCACCGAGCCATCGGAGGTCGTTCATCTCGAAGGGTCCACGGATGGCGTTGCTGATCGCCGCCGTGGCGGTTGTGGTCGTCGTGTTCCTGCTCGTGCGACCGAGCGATGAGGGGCCGGCCCCGACGACGAGCGCCGGCGGCGCGACCACGTCGACCGAGGCCTCGCCTGGCGAGGAGAAGCCCAAGCCTAAACCGGAGCCCAAGCCCAGCATCGCCCGGATCGACGTCGTCGACGGCGAGCCGAAGGGCGCCGTGGCGAAGATCGAGGTCGACAGCGGTGAGGCGATCGAGTTCACCGTGACATCCGACGTGCCCGAGGAGATTCACGTGCACGGCTTCGACCTCTACGAGGATGTCGGCCCCGGGCAGAAGGCGGCTTTCGACTTCCCGGCTGACCTCGAGGGGATTTTCGAGGTCGAGCTACACGGCAGCGCGGTCCAGATAGCGGAGCTGCGGGTCAACCCCTGATGCCCCCGAGGCGGAAGCTGACCCGCGCGCTGTTCGCGGGGGCGATCGGGCTAGCGCTGGCCCAGCCCGCGGCCGCCGTGGCTCACGGGCTGGTCGTCCGCGTGGACCTGCCGATTCCCGAATGGCTGTTCGGCTGGGGTGCGTCGGTCGTCCTGCTGGTCTCGTTCGTCGCGCTCGCGGTCATGTGGCCGGAGGCGAAGCTCCAGGCCGACAGCTGGCGTCCGTTCGGGGGAGGGGTCGGCCGGGCGATCGCCTCGCGCGCCGTCGAGGTCATCTGCGGAGCTATCGGAGTCCTCCTGCTCGGCGTCGTGATCTGGAGCGGTCTGGCCGGGGTGCAGATTGCGGCGGCCAACTTCGCTCCGAACTTCGTCTACGTGCTCTTCTGGGTCGGTCTAGCCCCCGTCAGCGTCCTGTTCGGAGACGTCTTCCGCGCCTTCAACCCGTGGCGCGCGATCGGGCGGGCCTTCGCGGGAGCGGCGTCTGGGCTCTCGCGTGGTCCTCTCCCGGCACCGCTGGCCTATCCGGTGCGGCTCGGCAACTGGCCCGCCGCGCTCGGCCTGCTCGCCTTCGTCTGGCTTGAGCTGGTGGCCGACACCGGCGACACGCCGAGCGCGCTCGCCCTCGCGACAATCCTCTACTCCGCGGCGACCTTCGTCGGGATGGCGCTCTACGGAGTCAACGCCTGGATCGACCGTGGGGAAGCGTTCTCCGTCTACTTCAACCTCTTTTCGCGGATCTCACCGTTCGAGGTCCGCGACGGGACGCTCGGGGTGCGCAGGCCGCTCTCGGGGCTGCCGCGCTTTACGCCGACCAACGGCACCGTGGCGTTACTGATGGTCATGATCGGCTCTGTCACCTTCGACGGGCTGAGCGGGGGAGTGCTCTGGAACGAGGCGCTCGTGCCCGCTCTTCAAAGTGGCTGGGGCGCACTCAGCCTGCCTCCCGCTTTGACGCTCGAACTGACCTTTGCGACAGGCCTGCTCGGCTCGATCCTGTTC
>JACCVG010000045.1 GCA_013698335.1 Thermoleophilaceae bacterium | reverse complement strand
TCGCTGGCAGCCGGAGCACTTCGAGCCCGCCGCCGCGCTGATCGCGCGGATCGTCGACCGGCTCGACGACGTTCCGATGCCGAGCGGCACGCTGCTGAACTTCAACTGCCCGATGGGGGTCCCGAAGGGGGTCCGGGCGAGCAAGCTCGGCAAGCGGATCTACCGCGATCGACTCGAGCTCGACGTCGAGGAGGATGGCCGGCGGCGCTACCGGATTTACGGCGACGATCCCTCCTACCACGAGGAGGACGGGACCGATTTCGCCGCGGTCGCCGACGGCTACATCGCCGTCACCCCGCTGCACTTCGTTCTGACCTCCGACCTCGGAATGGAGGAGCTTGGAGGACTCGATCTCGACCATCTGTTCGGAGACCGCGACGGAGTCGCCGGTGCCTGAGCCCGCCGCGCGCGCGGCCGAGCTGCGCGAGCGGCTCGAGCACCACAACGAGCGCTACTACGTCCTCGACGAGCCGGAGATCTCGGACGCCGACTACGACGCGCTGATCGACGAGCTCCGCGCGCTCGAGGCCGATCATTCCGAGCTGGTCACCCCTGACTCGCCGACCCAGCGAGTGGGGGGCAGGCCGCTCGACCGTTTCACCCAGGTCGAGCACCTCCAGCCGATGCTCTCGCTGGCAAACGCGCGCAACGAGGACGAGCTGCGCGCCTGGGCGGCGCGCGTCGAGGCCCTGCGGGTGAAGCTCGAGCTCGAGGACCGGCCGCTCGAGTACGTCGCCGAGCCGAAGATCGACGGCCTCGCGATCTCGCTCGTCTATGAGCGAGGACGGCTCGTCAGAGGTGCGACGCGCGGCGATGGCCAGATCGGTGAGGACGTGACCCAAAACCTGCGAACGATCGGCGCGATTCCCCGGCGCCTGCCTGATGCGCCGCCGCTGGTCGAGGTCCGGGGTGAGGTTTATCTGCCACTCGCCGACTTCGCACGGCTCAACGAGCTGCGCGCCGAGGCCGGTGAGCCGACCTTCGCCAATCCGCGCAACTCGGCCGCGGGATCGATCCGACAGCTCGATCCGGCGGTCGCCGCGTCCCGCCCGCTGTCGATCCTCTGCTACGCGATCGGGGTGGTCGAGGGGCTCGAGTTCGAGAGCCATCGTGAGTCGCTCGACTGGCTCGCCGCGAACGGCTTCCCGATCAGCCCGCAGATCGCGACCCACCGCGACACCGAGGCGCTCGCGCGCGGCTGTCGGGAGTGGGAAGAGCGTCGCGCGGGACTCGACTTCGAGATCGACGGGGTAGTCGCCAAGGTCAACGACCTGGCACTTCAGCGGGCGCTCGGGGTCGTCGGACGCGAGCCGCGCGGGGCGATCGCCTGGAAGTTCCCGCCGATGACCGGTACGACGATCCTGCGGTCGGTGATGTGGAACGTCGGGCGGACGGGCCGGATGATCCCGTTCGCGAACCTCGAGCCCGTTGTCCTCGCCGGCGCGACGGTCAAGCTCGCGACGCTCCACAACGAAGAGGATCTGCGCCGCAAGGACGTCCGCGAGGGCGACGAGGTGATCGCGATCCGCGCCGGTGACGTGATCCCCCAGGTGGTCTCTCCGACGCCGGCCGCCCAGCGGCGCCGGCGGCGCGGCCCGGTTCCCGAGCCGCCGGAGCGCTGCCCCGCCTGCGGCACGCCGACGATCAAGCCCGAGGAAGGGGTCTGGACGGTCTGTCCCAACCGGACGGGCTGCCCGGGCCAGCTCTTCCAGGCCGTCAAGCACTTCGTCAGCAGGGGTGCGATGGACATCGAGGGGCTCGGCGAGAAGCAGGCGCAGCGGTTCCTCGAGGAAGGCGTGATCTCGGGGCTGGCCGACATCTACGCGCTCACCGAGGAGCGGCTGGCGCTACTCGAGGGGTTCGGTGAGATCTCGGCTCGCAACCTGGTGGCCGCGATCGACGAGTCGCGCGGGCGGCCGTTCAGCCGTGTCCTGTTCGCGCTCGGGATCCCGGGGATCGGCTACGTCAATGCACGGGCACTGGTCGGCCGGTTCGGCTCGATCAACGCGCTGCTCGAGGCCTCCGGCGAGGCGATCGTCGAGACGCCGGGGATCGGTCCGATACTCGCCGAAACGGTCACGGAGACCCTCGCCGAACCGCGGATGCGCGAGCTGATCGAGGGGCTGAGGCTGGCGGGCCTTCGATTCGAGGAGGAGCACAAGGCGACTGCCGGGGGCGCGCTCGAGGGGCAGACTTTCGTGCTCACCGGAACGCTTCCGGATCTGACGCGCGACCAGGCGGCCGAGCGGATCGAGGAGGCCGGCGGCAAGGTCATCGGATCGGTCTCTAAGAAGACCGATTACGTGGTCGCGGGTGCCGATGCCGGCTCGAAGCTCGGCAAAGCGGAGCAGCTCGGCGTGAAAGTGATCGACCAAGCGGGCCTGCTGCGCATCCTGACTGGGTAGAAGGGCACAACCGGCGCGGTAACGAAGGGAATCGGCCGGGTTACACCGGCTTGCGCAAGAGATGGCTTCCAACAGAATCACCAATCAGGCCGCCGCGAGGCGCACCGGTTCGTCACGGCGACGGGGTGCCGGCTTCGGGCTGCGCCGAGCGGTTGCGGTTGTGCTGGTCGTCGCCTTGGTCGCGGGCGCCGGGTACCTGGCCTGGCGGACGCTCAGCGGGAACTCGGCGGCCGAGCGGGTGGCGCAGACCTTCGTCGAGGAATGGGAGCGGGGCGGGTACGCGGACATGTGGGCGCTGCTGACGCCCGAGTCGCAGGCGGAGATCGGATCGGCTGACCTCTCGAGCGCATATCAGGAGGCGGCGCGGACCGCGACGCTCACCGAGCTCGAGGCGGGCGAGCTGTCCGAGGAGGACGGTGTCGTGACGGTCCCGATCGGCGTGGACACCGAGGTCTTCGGCGCGCTGTCCGGTTCGGTTGCGCTGCCGGTCGAGGAAGAGCGGATCGTATGGAGTCCCGAGCTCGTCTTCCCCGATCTGGCGGAAGGGGAGACCCTAACGCGGGAGACCACCGCCCCGAAGCGGGCCGCGCTTCTCGATCGTAAGGGGGAGACGCTCGTGGAAGGCGACGCCGAGGCGCGCGAGACGGTGCTCGGTGATCTCGCCGGAACCGTCGGCGAGCCGAGCGGCGACCTCAAGGAGGAGCTCTACAAGCGGGGCTTTCCCGACGATCAGCTTGCGGGCATCAGCGGGCTCGAGCTGATGTTCGAGAAGCAGATCGCCGGCACCCCGGGTGGGGAGCTCAGGGCGGGCGAGCGGATCCTCGCGACCAGCGAGCCGCAGGAGGCGGAAGCCGTGCGAACCACCCTGGATCTCGAGCTCTACAACGCTGCTGGCCTGGCGCTCGGCGATCGGCTCGGCGGGGTCGCCGTGATCGACACCCGCAAGGGGGGTGTCGTCGCCGTTGCGGGTGATGCGCTGACCTCCGCGCAGCCGCCGGGCTCGACCTTCAAGGTCGTGACAGCCGCGGCTGCGCTCGAGAGCGGCGTCGCCAAGCCCTCGACCGAGTACCCGATCGCCGGCTTCGCGACGATCGACGGCTTCAAGCTGAAGAACGCCCACGACGGCGAGCTCTGCGGCGGCAGCTTCGTGAATAGTTTCGCGCAGTCGTGCAATTCGGTCTTCGGGCCGGTCGGCGCCGAGATCGGGGCCGAGCGGCTGGTCGACGCGGCCGAGCGGTTCGGCGTCAACCAGGACCCGTCGGTCTTCGGCGAGACGATGAGCACGATGCCCGCCGCCTCGGAGTTCACCTCCGATCTCGATGTCGGGGTGACGGCGATCGGGCAGGGACAGCTGCTGATGACGCCGCTCGCGCTTGCCTCGATCGGCCAGACGATCGCCAACGGTGGCAAGCGGCTGGCACCGCGCTTCGACCCCGAGGCGACTGAGCCGAACGCCGAGCGTGCGGTTTCGAGAAAGGTCGCCGGGCAGGTCGGAGAGATGATGGAGGCGGTCGTCACCGAGGGCACCGGGGGCCTCGCGGCCGTGCCGGGGGTCAAGGTCGCGGGCAAGACGGGGACGGCCGAGGTCGGCCTTTCCTCCAAGGACGATGAGGACGAAATCAAGGATCACGCCTGGTTCCTCGCCTACGCGCCGGCCAACAAGCCCAAGCTGGCCGTCGCGGTGTTCATCGCCAACGCCGGTTTCGGCGGCGATGTCGCGGCCCCCGTGGCCTCGGAGGTGCTCCAGGCCGGGCTCGGCGTGAGCAGCGCCGAGTAGGCGCTGCGATACTCCCTACGACGATGGGGAAAGTCGTCAACCTCGATCAAGGGGCAAAGGCCCGGCCCGCGGCGGCCAAGCCCAAGGCCAAGCCCAAGCCGCGCAAACCGCGTCAGTCGCGGACCGCGCTCGTGCTCGGCGGCGGGGGCTTCACCGGCGGGGTCTACGAGATCGGCGCGCTGCGCGCGCTCGACCTGCTCGCCGTCAATCGGACCGTCAACCAGTTCGACGTGTATGTCGGCACGAGCGCCGGATCGTTCGTCGCGAGCCTGGTCGCCAACGGTGTGACCCCCGAGGAGATGATGCGGGTCGTCAACACCCAGGTCCCGACGGCGATCCGCGACATCGACCTTGGGACCCTGATGCGTCCCAACTACCTCGACTTCCTGCGCAGTGCCGCGCTGCTGCCGCTGCGGACCGCTGGGGTCCTCCGGTCGATGCTCGGCAACCTCGGCTCGGCCTCGCTGATGGATCTCGGCGTCGGGCTTGCCGAGGGGCTCCCCTCGGGTCTCTACAACGGCTCGGGCCTCGAGTCCTACGTCGCCGAGGCGCTCGCCGACCCCGACCGGTCCAACGATTTCCGGATGCTCGCCAACGAGCTCTTCCTGACGGCGACCGATCTCGACACCTGTGAGCGGATCGTGCTCGGCGGACCGGGCTGGGAGGACGTGCCGATCTCGCGGGCCGTCGCCGCTTCCTCGGCGCTGCCGATCGTCTTCAAGCCGGTCGAGGTGCGCGGCAGACAGCTGATCGACGGCGGGATCCGCTCGACGACCAACGTCGACATCGCCGTCGAGAACGGGGCGAAGTTCGTGATCGTCGTCAACCCGCTAGTGCCCTACGTCAACGACTTCGAGAAGCTGATCCCGACGGTACTTGGGAGTCGTGTGCGGCGGGTGTCGGACATGGGCTTCGCGCACGTCGGTTACCAGACGTTCAAGCTGCTCGCCCACCAGCGGCTGCACGAGGCGGTCAAGCAGTGGCAGGAGCGCTACCCGGGCGTCGACATCATCCTGATCGAGCCCGATCCCAACGACGAGCTGATGTTCGACACCAACATCATGAACTTCACCAAGCGGGTCGAGATCGCCCGCCACGGTTTCGAGTCCGTCACCCTCAAGCTCGCCAACGACTATGAGGAGCTGCGCGAGATCTGCGCCCGCCACGGGATCGAGATCTCGGCGACCCGCGTCCGCAAAGTCGTGCGCCGGTTCGCGAAGGACCCGGAGAAGACCGCCGGCTGGCGCCGCATCCTCGAGCAGACGACCGGCGCGCTCTTGAGGCAGTCCGGCCAGGCCTAGCGGCTAGAAGGTCTCCAGCGCCGTTATCAATCGTCCTGTTGCCGCCGCGCCGCGGATTGCGACGCGGACCTGGCGCTCGCCGATGTGGTCGCCGTGGGCGACGCGGATCCCCTGGCGGAGCAGGCGGGCGGAGAGCTCGGCGCCGGAGAGCCCGCCCGAGGACATCCGAAGGAAGTTTGCTTCGGAGGGCTGCGCGTCGATCGCGGTCCTGGGCATCACCGCGAGCAGCCGCGCGCGCTGCTCGATCACGAGGTCGCGGCGGCGCGCGATCTCCGGGTCGCCGATCTTGAGCGCGTGGGCGACGCCGGCCTGGGTGAGCGCGTTGACCCCCAGCACCGGCGCGATCGCCGCCAGCAGCGGCCCGGCTTCGCTAGAGCCGACCGCATAGCCCGCCCGCAGCCCGGACAGGCCGTAGATCTTGGAGAAGGTGCGAAAGACGATTACGCGCGGGTGGCTGTCGGTCAGTCGCAGCACGGCATCGGCGGGCTCGACGTCCTGGAACTGGACGTAGGCCTCGTCGACCAGCAGGTGGACGTGCTCGGGGAGACTCGCGGCCAGCCCCTCGATCGTCGCCGCGGGCGTGTAGGTCCCGGTCGGGTCGTTCGGGTTGCAGAGCGCGGCGATTCGCGTCCGCGGACCGACCGCCTCGCCGATCGCGGCGACCGACTCGACCGGTACCGGCCGGGCGCCAGCCGCGTGGGCCATCAGCGGGTAGAGCGGGTAGGAGGGCCAGGGCGTCACGAGCTCGTCGTCCTCGCGCAGCAGGCGGAGCGCGGCGGCCTGGAGCAACTCCGTCGACCCGTTGCCGAACGCGATCCGCTCGAGATCGACCCCGTGCCGTTCGGCCAGCGCTTCGCGCACGACGGTCGCGGCCCGGTCCGGATAGCCGTTGACGTTGCCCCGCGCCGCGAAGATCGCCGCGTTCATGACCTCGGCGTCGGGAAAGTCCGGCCACTCGGTGCCGGCGAGATCGAGCTCTGAGACCCGTTCGAGTGCGACCGCCTTCTCGCGCGCGCTGCGGGCCCGCAACCCGCGGTTGACCTCCTCTTCGCTCAGGTCATCGAACTGGCGGTAGTAGTCGAGCAGACCCATCGCGGCTGGAGAGCGCGGTCAGTTGGCTCGCGGGGAGAAGAACTGCGATCCGGGCCCCTCGATCACGAACAGCCAGACGCAGAAGGCCGAGACGCCGACCGCGATGCTGACCACGAAGATCCACTCGATCATGCCGTTGCGCTGCTCGACGCCGCTTGCCCGGCGCGCGAGGATCCACGCGTGGTCGAGCCGCTTGGCGATCGCGAGCGTGCCGAAGAGGGTGAACAGCATCCCGGTGAAGGCGGCCACGATCCCGGCCTCGACGGATCCTGTCTGGTAGTCGACGTGCGAGCCGACCCAGAGCCACGCCATCGGCTGGGGACCCCAGAGTGTTGCCAGCACGAGGATCTCGACCGCCAGGATCCCTCGCGCGACGAACCGGTCGATCCGCTGGCGCCGCGGCTCGAGTGGGCCGGGGCGGCCGCGATAGCGCACCGGAGCAGTTCCCGGCCGCCGGCCGATGAAGAGCCCCCCGGTATCGGTCGGGTCGTTACGTGGTGCCACGTATCAAGTCTAGGGACAGAACCCGGGCGATCCGCCCGGTGAGGATCTATCCCGCGTAAAGCGCGTCGACCTCGCCGGCGAACTTCTCGTTGACGACGTTGCGCTTGACCTTGAGCGTCGGCGTCAGCTCGCCGGTCTCCTGCGAGAGGTCGTGGTCGAGGATCTTGAACCGTTTGATCTGCTCGACCGGGCCGACCCGGCTGTTGACCTGATCGACGACCTTCTGGACCTCGGCGCGCATCTGCTCGGAGTTCGGCAGGTCCGCGACGGCGAGCCCGTGCTGTTCGGCGAAGGCCGGTGCCTCCTCTTGGTCGAGCGTGATCAGCGCGATCAGGTAGGGCCGTCGATCGCCGACCACGACGGCCTGTGAGACCCAGCGGGTCTGCTTGAGCCCGTTCTCGAGGTTCGCCGGCGTGATGTTCTTGCCCCCGGCCGTGATGATGATGTCCTTCTTCCGTCCGGTGATGACCAGGAAGCCGTCCTCGTCGAGACTGCCGAGGTCGCCCGTGTGGAGCCAGCCCTCGTCGATCGTGTCGGCGGTCGCGTCCGGGTTCTTGAAGTACTCCTTGAAGATGTTCGGACCGCGCAGCAGGATCTCTCCGTCGGCCGCGATCTTGATCTCCTGCCCGGGCAGCGGCTTGCCGACCGAGCCGAAGCGGAACTCCTCGAGCGAGTTGACCGTCGCGACCGTCGAGGTCTCGGTCATCCCGTAGCCCTCGAGCACCGGCACCCCGCACGCGTAGAAGAACTCGAGGATCTCCTGGGCGATCGGGGCAGCACCCGTGACGCACTGGCGGATGTTGCCGCCGAAGAGCGCACGAACGTTCTTGAAGAGCGCTTCGTCGGCCTGATCGAACCCGGCCTGCAGCTCGGCGGGCACCTCCTGCCCGTCGGCCTGCATCTGTCGGACCTTCAAACCGACGGCGACCGCCTTGGCAAGCTGCTCCTTGTCCGGAGCCGCGTTGGTCGCGAGCGTGTAGATCTTCTCGAAGATCCGGGGTACGGACGGGAAGTAGGTCGGCTTGACCTCCTGGAGGTTGGCGACGATCTTCGTCGCGTCCTTCTCCCAGTAGGCGAGCGTCGCCCCGAGGTCGATCGTGACGAACTGGACAAGCAGCGCAAACGCGTGCGCGAGCGGTAGGAACAGGTAGGCGGAGTCGCCCGGGGCGAGGATCCCCTGCGCCTCCGACATCGTCGTGACGTTGCGGTAGTTGCGGTGAGTGAGGATGCAGCCCTTCGGTGGGCCGGTCGTCCCCGAGGTGTAGATGAAGACGCAGTTGTCGTCGGGCTCGACCGAGGCGACGCGGGCGTCGAACTCGGTCCCGTCGCGCCCGCGACCACGCTCGCGGAGGTCGGCGAGCGAGATCGCGTCGCCGATGTCTCCGCTCGGCTCGATCACGATGATGAACTCGAGATGGGGGAGCTCGCCCTGGACCTCGCGCACCTTCCCGAGCTGCTCGGCGTCCTCGACGAAGACCGCGCGCGACTCCGAGTGGTCGAGCACGTAGTGGCACTCCTCCGCGGAATTGGTCTGGTAGACCGAGACCGACGCGGCGCCGGCCGAGAGGATGCCGAAGTTCGCGAGCGTCCATTCGGGACGGGTGTGGCTCAGGATCGCGACCCGCTCACCGGACTCGATTCCCAGATCGATCAGGCCGCGCGTGATCTCGCTGACGGCATCGCCGACCTCGGCGTAGCTGATCGCGGTCCACTCGCCATCGACCTTGTGCTTGAGCGCCGGGACATCGCCGTGCGTGCGCGCGGCGATCGGCAGCAGGTCGGCCATCGTCTTCGAGTTGGTGCTCGCCTCGACGGGCTTCACGGTTGCGGCTTCCATCGCTCCTCCTCCTCGGTGCTGCCAGGAGGCCGAAGTGTATGGGCTTCAGGTCAGGCTTTGGCGGTCTCCCGCGGAACGTCGGACTGCTTGAGCGTCTGCTCGAACAGCGTGCGATCGATCCGGCCCTCGAAAATTGGTACTCCCAGCTCCATGCACTTCACGATGATCTCGCGTCGGTGGAGTCCTGTCTCGCGCCCCAGTTCGGTGGGCGTCAGGTGAATCGCCATAGACACTTCCCTTTCGGTGGACCTTCCCTTCGCACGACAAATCTATCGGCTCCGCGGGACGTTGTGAAAATCGATTTACACGGGGTTGGGAACATCGACGAAGACGTGTGCGATCCCGAAGCGCGTGGCCAGTGCCTCGCCGAGCGCGAGGACGCCAAGCGTCTCGGTCGCATAGTGGCCGGCGGCGATGAAGTGGACACCCGCCTCCTCTGCCTCGGCCATCGCCCACTCGGTCGGCTCTCCAGTGAGGAAGCCGTCGAGCCCGAGCTCGATCGCCGCGCGCAGATCGCCTGCGGCGCCGCCGGAGACGATGCCGAGCGAGTGGATCGGGTCGGGACCCGCGCCCTGGACCAGTGGATCGCGGCCGAGCCCTGCTCGGATCCGGTCGATCAGATCAGCCCGGGAGACCCCTGCTTCGGACCGGCCCACGAAGCCGATCGGGCGGCCGCCGTGCTTGGCGAAGCGCTCGCCGCGGTTGAAGCCGAGCAGGTCGCAGAGCAGGGCGTTGTTGCCGAGCGCCGGATGCGCGTCGAGCGGCAGGTGGTAGGCGGCGAGCGCGACATCGGCGGCGAACAGCGGCGCCAGCCGGCCGCGCAGGGTGGCGTCGATTGAGCGGGGCCGGCCATTCCAGAAAAGCCCGTGGTGGCAGAGCACGAACCCCGCGTCGTGATCGGCGATCGCGCGCTCGATCGCCGTCCGATTGGCTGAGACTCCCGTTGCCACCACGTCGACCGATTCCGAGCCGGGAACCTGCAGCCCGTTAGGGCAGTAGTCGTCGAAATCTGCCGGCGCGAGCAGGTCGTCCAGGAAGGCGATGATCTCGCTCAGCGCAGCCACGCCGGTCCAGGCTACAGTCCGGACCGATGACCCCGAGCCCCCCGGAGATCACCGACGCGAGCGAGCAGTTCGTCGCTTCGCTGATGGACACGAATCTCTACTCGATGGGCGCCTACTTCTCCGATCAGCACCCCGGCCTCGTCGACGAGGTGATCGAGTTGAGCTTGGCGATCGAGGAGGCCGGCCTGCGCGGCTACTCGACGGCCAACGAGATCCCGGTCGAGGAGACCTTCCAGACGTTGCTGACCGGCCTCGCCGTGCGCTACTACAAGGCGGTCGCGGGCTAGGCGTTACGCAGCGGCGGCGGGGTCAGTGAGGCCGCGACGATAACGAGCGCGAAGGCGAGCAGCCGGAGCGCGAGCGCGAGCGGGTCGCTAGGCAGCGGCTCTTCGAAGACGATCGGGCCCGAGGCAATCGTCGAGAGGTTGGCCGCGGCGCAAGTAGCGGCGATCACCGGCACTGCGCGACCGTCCTGGAGGCTGCGCGCCGAGACTGTCAGGCCGATCAGCGAGGCGATCAGGATCACCACGGTGAGCGGGTCGAGCAGGAAGGCGACGCTCGTGCCGAGCTCGCCGCTGAGCGCCTTGATCGAGACGTCGGACGCTCCCCAGAGGAGGCCCGCCGAGACCGCCAGCACGAGCGCGTTGCGCCCCCAGCCGGCGAACATCGCGATCAGGCCGGCGGCACTGAGAAGGGTGACGTAGAACGTCAGCACGCCCGGCGCGTAGTCGGAATGGCTCTCGCTGGCGGCGCCCTCCAGGGTTGCGGCGAGGAAGGCGAGGCCGAGTGCCGTGAGCGCCACGCCGATCCACTCGCGGCGCGTCACCTGGAGGCCGAAGGCGCGGTCGGCGACCACGGTCAGCAGGACGAGGCTCCCCGCGATGACCGACTGGACGAGCGAGATCGGCGCCAGGGCGAGGGCGGCGACGTGCAGTCCCCATCCAACGGTCGCGATCGCCAGGCCGAGCAGGTACCAGCGCGATCGAAACAGTGCCAGCGATCCGCGGATCGGAGCGCGGCCGTCGATCTTTGGCGAATGCACCGCGCCGCGGTGCTTATAGAGGAAGCCGACGACCGACGCCAGCGCGGTCGCCAGGGCGAGCAGCAGGCCGATTGCCACGGTCGGCGACACGGTAAGCGAGGGTAGTGGAGTGGCTCGGCCGGCTTGTGATCAGGCGTAACCAGGCTCGCCCGGAAGCAGGACCTCGGCGTGGTCGTCCTTGACAATGATCCTGGGGGTGATCGACTCTGTGTCGGTCGCGCGGAGGGTGCTCAGCGCGACCTCGACGGATTCGAAGCCGGCAAGCCGCTGGAGGGTGCGGATCGTCGGGAAGACGAGCATAAGCTCGTCGCGCTCGTGCGCGGCAAGTGCGTCGGGCGCCGTCAGCCAGCGCAGGTCGATGCACTCCTGGCCGTCGCAGCGGCCCTCCTGTCCCGGGGGCGCCTCGGTCAGGAAGAACCACGTGTCGAAGCGGATCGAGACCTCCTTCGGCGTGATCCAGCGGACGAACGGGATCAGCTCGGCCTCGGGGTCGAGGGCGATCGCGGCCTCCTCCTCGAGTTCGCGGACCGCGGTCGCGGGCGGTTCTTCCCCGGCATCGACGGCGCCGCCCGGAAAGACCCAGACCCCGCCCATGAACCGCTGGTCCGGGTGGCGCTGGACGAACAGGATCTCCGGACCGGTCTGGCCGTGGCGCATCACCACGACGGACGCGGCGAGCCGCGGGGTGACTTCCGGGCCGTCGTGCAGCCTCTCGCCCGGCGGCGGGCGGTCCACGCGCATCGATCCAGCCTACCTCTAGGTCCAGTCGCTCGCTATCTTCTCGACCGTGAGCAGCACCGCCACCGAACAGATGTGGATTTGCGAGTCCTGCGGCTACATCTACGACCCCGCCGAGGGCGACCCCGACGGCGGCATCCCCGCCGGCACCGCCTTCGAGCAGATCCCCGACGATTGGTTCTGCCCCGTCTGCGGCGCGCGGAAGAAGGACTTCACCGTTTACGAGGGGTAGCCCTCGGCTGAGGCGGTGGAGTACTCATTGCGGGTGGGCCGCTGAGCCGAGCGCCTCGTCTAGATCCCGGGCACGCGCTCGATGCGGTCGTGCAGCGCGTGCAGCTCGCCTTCCATCCGTGCTGCGGTCTCGGCGACCTCGTCGAGGCGCTTTGCCATCTGCGCGACGAGTGTGAGCGCCTCGTCGAGCTCGGCGCGGAGATCGGCCTGGATGTCCCGTGCCTGCTCCTCGATCACGGGTAGGCGCCGCGCGGCATTGCCGATCGCCCGGAGATCGTCGAGCGCCTGCATCAGCTGGCGTTGCGGCGCGAGCGCGAATTCGAGCACGCTCTGAGGCTAGCGCGGGCGGCCGAGCAGGTAGCCGCTGATTCTCAGCCTTGCAGACGGCCCCCCTCGGCGTCCGGTACGCGCGCCAAGCTGAGCGGCTTGCGCAACTCTTCGATTGAAGCGACGCTAGCCGAGGGAAGCCGCCTTCCGGAGAGCCCTCCAGCAGTCCTCGTCCGTGCCGGCACAGCAACCATCTCCGGCGAGCTCGACGAGGGGTTCGCCGCGGCGCTCGCGGCGATTCCGGGCAGGTCGACCGACGCCCCGGACGCCGCCTGGAGTCGCAGGCTCGGTCCGGACCGCGCTCATTCGCTGGCGGTCGCGATCAAGTTCCACGATGTCGCGATCGACCCGGCTTCGGCCGCCGAGCTCGAGGAGCTCTGCGCCAGGCGGGGCGGCACCCCGGTGATCGAACTGAGTGCCGTGCGCGGGCCGGCACTCAGCCTCGTCGATGACCGACGTTCGCCCGGTCTCGAGGAGTTGCGGACGATCCCCGGCGCGCGTCGGCTCGCCGCGGTCGATCGGACTGAGATCCCCTTGACCCGCTGGAGCGCCGAGGCGGTCAGCGGCGCGGTCCGCGATCACTACCTGCGCCTGAGCCCCGCCGCCGAGGTCGCGCTGCGTGAGCTGCTCGCGGGGGCGGGATCCGTGCGTAGTGCGTCGGCGAAGATCTGCCTCGAGGGGGAGTTCGTGGTCATGCTGCCGGGCGAGGATCGGCGAGCGCGCAACGCGTTCGCCGCGATCCCGGGAGTGCGGGGCGTCGGTCGCGACGGCCGACGGTGGGTCGGACGGGCGAACGTGGCGCTCGCTCACGCTCTGCGCCGACTGCTCGCCACCCACGCCGACGTGCGGCTCGATGACGACGCGGCGCGCTGGCTCGACAGGGCCCCGACTTGGGTGGCCCGGATTACCATCGAGCAGCGCGGTGCCGCACCCGTTCTGCGCCTGAATACCAGCGCCGGTGAGCCGCCGGAAGAGCTCCGCGCGCTTGAAGCCTCGCGTGGCGATCCCAGTCACCGAGCGGTGGCGCTCACCCCCGCCAACGTCTCGGCGCTCGTCGGCCTCCGCTCCGCGGATCGAGACGTGTCGCTCTCGGTCGCCGCCGAGCGCTGCTTTGACTGGGTGCTCGCCAATCCCGAGGCGAAGGAGATCCCTCGGGCAACACTCGTCGTGATCGAGGCGAGAGCGGGCGACTGGCTGGACGTCGACCCGATCTGGGACGGCGCACCCGGTGATGCCTTCGCACAGGAGGAGCGTCATCTCATCGAGCGCCGCGAGGATGCGCGCCTCAGCGAGGGCCACATGCCGGCCCGTTCCTGGCCGCCGAGCGTGCTCGCTCGCTTCATCCGGCAGTGGGGTGTGGCGCTCGACGAGCGCGCGCGGGTGCTCGTCGCAGGAGTTATCTCGACCGACGCCGACGCCGAGCGGCTGCTCGCCATGTCGAGTGCCGAGGACGCGGAGCTCGAGGTCGCGGGGCTCGGTGGCGAGCTGATGGCGTTTCAGCGCGCGGGAGTGATCTACGCGCTCGAGCGCCGGCGGATCTTCGTCGCCGACGAGCAGGGCCTCGGCAAGACGATCCAGGCGCTCGCCACCGTGCAGGCCGATCTCGCCTACCCCGCGGTCGTCTTGTGCCCGGCGTCGTTGAAGCTCAATTGGATGCGGGAGATCGGCAAGTGGCTGCCCGAGCGCGAGGTGCGGATGGTCGTCGGGCGCGCGCCGCAGTCGCTCGCGGGCGCGGAGCTCCTGATCCTCAACTACGAGATCGTCGGCGACCACATCGACGAGCTGGCCGCGCTCGCCCCGCGCGCGCTCGTGCTCGACGAATCCCACTACCTGAAGTCGCCGCGCGCGGCGCGAACCGCTGCCGTTCGCGAGCTCTCAGAACGGCTCGCGCCCGACGCGCTGCGGCTGGCGCTGACCGGGACGCCGGTCGTCAACCGCCCCAGTGAGCTCGCCTCGCAGCTGCGGATCCTCGGTCGGCTCGAGGAATACGGCTCGGCGCGCAGCTTCCAGTCCGGCTTTCGCTCCGAGGAATCGAGGCGGTCGCTCCACGCCCGACTGCGCGGCTCCTGCTACCTGCGCCGGCGAAAGACCGACGTGCTTGAGCAGCTGCCGGACAAGCGGCGGGCGCTCGTCACCGTGCCGCTCTCGAACGAGGCCGAGTACCGCCGCGCCGAGCGCGACTTCGTGGCGTGGCTGCGGGAGGAGATCGAGGCGAGCGGCGAGGGGCAGATCTCCCAGAGCCTGCGGGCTGCGGCGCTGGTTCGGCTCGGGGCGCTGCGCCAGCTCGCCGCGCGCGGGAAGCTCGCGGCGGCGCTCGAGTGGATCGAGGACTTCGAGGAGACCGAGGAGCGGCTCGTCGTCTTCGCCCACCATCGCGAGATCCAGGACGCTGTCGTCGAGCGGTTTCCGAGCAGCGCCCGGATTCTCGGATCCGACCCTCAGGCAGAGCGCGACCGCAACGTCGCACTCTTCCAGTCAGAGGACGGACCGGGCATCTGCGTCTGCTCGCTGGAAGCGGCATCGCACGGCTTCACGCTGACGGCGGCGGCGAACGTCGCGTTCCTCGAGCTCGCCTGGACCCCTGCCAAGCACGACCAGGCCGAGGATCGCCTCCATCGGATCGGTCAGGAGCGCGGGGTGATGGCCTGGTACCTGCTGGCGGCCAAGACGATCGACGAGCGAATGGCGGCGCTGCTGGCGGAGAAGCGCGAGGTCGTCGATTCGCTGACCGATGGCGGCGCCGGCGGCGAGGGCTTGAGCCTCGCCGGCGAGCTGATCGAGGGGTATGCGGCGACCAAGGGCGACGGACTGGTCGACGCCGCGCTGGACGCGGCGGCCTAAGCCGCGAGGCGGTCGGCGGCGCCGTCCAAAGCAATCGCCGGCTCGCCAACGCCGACCGCCTCGATCGACTCGGCGACAACCTCGATCAGCCGAATCAGCTCCGCCTCCGAGATCGACAGCGGTGGCATCAGGACGACCGTATCGCCGAGCGGGCGGATGATCGCCCCCCGGCGGCGTGCCTCCATCGTGACCCGATGACCGACTCGCTCCTCGACCCCGAAGCCGCAAAGCTCGATCCCGGCCATGAAACCCCGGCGCCGGATCTCGGCGACCTGCTCTAGCGCGCCGATCGGGTCGAGCATCCGGGTGAGCAGGCCGATCTTCGGCTGGAGCCGCTCGAGCGTGCGCTCCTCCTCGAACACGTCGAGTGAGGCGAGCGCGGCCGCGCAGGCGATCGGGTTGCCGGTGTAGGTGTGCCCGTGGAAGAAGGCGCGGAACTCCTCGAAGGCGCCGAGGAAGCCCTCGTAGATCCGCTCGGTGCTCAAGGTCGCGGCGAGCGGCATGTAACCGCCGGTGATCCCCTTCGCGACGCACATCAGATCGGGCGAGACGTCCTCGTGCTCGCAGGCGAACATCTTTCCGGTGCGGCCGAAACCGGTCGCCACCTCGTCGCAGATCAGCAGCACCCCGAACCGGTCGCAGAGCTCGCGCACCTCGCGCAAGTAGCCGTAGGGCGCAACGTGGATCCCGGCCGCGCCCTGGACGAGCGGCTCGACGATCACGGCCGCGGTCTCGTCGCCATGCTCGGCCAGCGTCCGCTCGAGCGCGCCGGCGTCACCGGCGGGAACGTAGAGCGCGTCGAAGAGCAGCGGCCGGTAGAGCGAGTGGAAGAGGTCGATCCCGCCGACCGACACCGCTCCGACCGTGTCGCCGTGGTAGGCGTCCTGAAGCGAGATAAAGCGCGTGCGGCGCGCATCCGCCCCCCCGCGCTGCTGGAAGAACTGGAAGGCCATCTTGAGGGCGATCTCGCAGGCGGTCGAGCCGCTGTCGGAGTAGAAGACCCGCTCGAGGCCGGGCGGCGCGAGCTCGACCAGCCGCCGCGCGAGCTCGATCGCCGGGGGGTGTGAGAGGCCGAGCATCGTCGAGTGGGCGACGCGGTCGAGCTGGTCGCGGACGGCGCCGTCGATGTGCGGATGCCGGTGGCCGTGAACGTTGCACCAGAGCGAGGAGACGCCGTCGATGTAGCGGCGGCCGTCGACGTCGATCAGCTCGCAGCCCTCGGCCGATTCGATGATCAGAGGCGGCTCTTCCTCCCAGCCCTGCTGCTGGGTGAACGGATGCCACAGATAGCGCCGGTCGTCGGCGGTGAGCCCCACGGAGCGCACGGTAACTATCGTGTGGGTCGGAAAAAGATGCCGCCCCTTCCTCTACTCGTTTTCGTGGTGGGCACGGGATCGCTCGGGGCGGAGATCGCGGCCGTGCGCCTGATGTCGCCCTACTTCGGCGCGTCCACGATCGTCTGGGCGAACACGATCGGCATCGTGCTCGTCGCGCTGTCGATCGGCTACTGGCTGGGGGGGCGGTTTGCCGACCGCCATCCCGAGGTCCGCGGCCTGCTGCTGCTGACCCTGGCCGCCTCGATCCTGCTCGCCGCCGTGCCGTTCGTCTCCGATCCGCTGCTCGGCCTCGCGGTCGGTGCGCTCGATTCAATCTCCGCCGGCGCTTTCCTCGGCTCGCTGTTCGGCGTGCTCATGCTGGTCGCGATCCCGGTGCTGCTGCTCGGCGCGGTTACGCCCTGGGCGCTCAAGCTCGCGGTCTCCGACGTCGAGTCGATGGGCACGGTCGCCGGCCGGCTCTACGCGCTCTCGACGGCCGGCAGCCTCGCCGGCACGCTGCTTTCGGCGCTCGTCCTGATTCCGCTCTTCGGGACCCAGCGGACCTTCCTGATCTTCGCGCTCGCGATCGCCGTGGTCGCCGTGGTCGGGCTGCGCCCGGTCTGGCGCTACGCGCTCGTCCCGGTGGTGATGGCGGTCCTGATCGCGCTTCCGGTCGGCACGCTCAAGGCGAGCGATGACGCGATCGTGCTCACCGAGACCGAGACCGAGTACCAGTACGCGCGCGTGCTCGAGTACCCGGGCGGGGAGCGGACGCTCGAGCTCAACGAGGGCCAGGCGGTCCACTCCCTGTACTTACCGGACACGGTGCTGACCGACAACGTCTGGGACGGCAATCTCATCCTGCCGTTCGTCGGGCTCGATGCCCCACCCGAGCGGATCGCGATCCTCGGCAACGCGGCCGGGACGACGGCCCGTGCCTACGAGCGGTTCTTCCCCGACACGGCGATCGACGGGGTCGAGATCGACGAGGAGCTCTCGGGGCTCGGCGAGCGGTACTTCGAGATGGACAACCCGCGCCTCGAGCTCTTCCACGAGGATGCGCGCCCGTTCCTGCGCCGGATCGATCGCAGCTACGACGCGATCATGATCGACGCCTACCGCCAGCCCTACATCCCTTTCTACCTGACCACCCAGGAGTTCTTCGAGACCGCCCGGGACAAGCTCACGCCCGGTGGCGTCGTGATCATCAACGCCGGCCACCCCGCAGGTGACGATCAGCTCGAGCAGGTGCTGGCGGCGACGATGGGGTCGATATTCCCGCATGTGCTGCGCGATCCGATCGAGGCGACCAACACGCTGCTGGTCGCGAGCGAGCAGCCGATCTCGGCCGAGAACCTCGAGGCGATCATCCCCGAGCTGCCCCCGGAGCTACAGCCGGTCGCGCGCGAGCAAATCGCGAACCTCGGTCCACCGCTACCCGGCGGTGAGGTCTACACCGACGATCGCGCGCCCGTCGAGTTCCTGATCGACCGCTCGATCGTCGAGTACGCGGCCGGGAGCTAGGAGAGCCAGTCCTCGAGCGGAAGCTCGGCGCCCGCGGCGGCGAGGGCTCCAGAGTCGGGCCGGGTGGGGGCGAGGCCGACCACCTCGACGCGCCCGAGGCGCCCGATCGTAAGGCGGTTCGAGAGCTCGATCGGCGCCGGATCGGCGGCCCACGGGGTCATCACGACCGCCGCGACCTCGAGTCCTGCAGCGCGCACGGCCGCGATCGTCAGCAGCGTGTGGTTGATCGTCCCGAGCCCCGTGCGGGCGACGATCACGACGGGCAGGGCAAGCTCGACCGCCATATCCCGGACCAGGTACTCGCCGGACAACGGGACGAGAAAGCCACCGACCCCCTCGACGATCAGCGTGGCCTCTTTGCCGAGTGACCGCGCGTCTGGGGCGAGCCCCGCCGCGTCGATCGGCTCGCCCGCGAGCTCGGCCGCGTAGTGCGGTGACACCGCGGGCCCGAACCTCAGCGGTGTGACCGCTTCCTCTGTCTGCCCCGCGGATGCGATCGACGCGAGCAGGACATCGTCGCGCGGCCACTCGCCGCCGGGCTCATCAACTCCCGTTACGACCGGCTTGAACGCCGCGACCCGTTCACCCGCGCTCGCCAGCGCCGCACAGATTGCCGCCGACACGACCGTCTTGCCGACGTCCGTGTCCGTGCCGGTGACGAACAGCCCGCGCAGGTCGGCTACGCGGCTTCGGCGAGACCGTCGAAGACGCCGGTCGCGCGCCCGGCTGCGACGGGCGCAGGCGCTCGCATCGGCTGGCGCACCGGCTCGACTTCACGGGGCGCGACGGGGCGCGCGACGATCGCTAGCGCGCGCGCGGCTTCGCGCAGCTCTTCCTTGGTATGGGTCGCCATCACCGTGAGGCGCAGTCGGGAGGTTCCCTCGGGCACGGTCGGTGGCCGGATCGCCTGGGCGAAGATCCCCCGCTCGAGTGCGCGTTGGGAAGCGGCGACGGTCGCCTTGGCATCGCCGATCACGAGCGGCACGATGTGGCTCTCCGACTCCTCGACCTCGAGCCCTCCCTGCTTCAAGGCGGCGCGCAGCACCGTCGCGTTTCGCTGGACCCGGTCGACGAGCCGCGGGTCATCGCGCAGCATCTGGAGCGCCTTGAGCGCGGCGGCCGCGACCGGGGGCGGGGTGCCGGTCGAGAAGATCAGGCTGCGTGCGGTGTTGATCAGGTACTTGGCCATCGTCTTCGAGCAGCAGACGTAGGCGCCATAGGCACCGAGCGACTTGCCGAGTGTCCCGACGATCAGGTCGACGTCGTCCTCGAGACCTGCGGCGGCGACCGTCCCGCGGCCGCCCGGGCCGACCGTTCCGGTCGCGTGCGCCTCGTCGACCATCACGCGGGCGTCGTAGCGGCGCGCGAGTTCGACGATCTCCTCGAGCGGGGCGGTGTCGCCGTCCATCGAGAAGACGCCGTCGGTGACGATCAGGCTGCCGCGCCCTTCGGCCCGCTGCAGACCCCACTCGAGGTGGTCGACGTCGAGGTGGCCGTAGACGAACGTCTCCGCGCGCGAGAGGCGGCAGCCGTCGACGATGCTCGCGTGGTTGAGCGCGTCGGAGAAGACCACCTCTTCCGGTCCCGCGAGCGCCGAGATGATGCCGGTGTTCGCCAGGTAGCCGGAGCCGAACAGCAGGCAGCGCGGCTTGCCCTTGAACTCGGCGAGCGCGTCCTCGAGCCGGCGGTGGATCGTCATGTTGCCCGAGACGAGCCGCGAGGCTCCGGCGCCGACGCCCCAGCGCATCGCCGCATCGGAGGCGGCCTGGCGGACGTGCGGGTTGTCGGCGAGGCCGAGGTAGTTGTTGGCGCAGAGCAGCAGGACCGGCTTGCCATCGAGCAGCACGCGCGGGCCCTGCGGCCCCGAGATCAGCCGCATCCGGCGGTAGAGACCTTGATCCTTGAGCTCGTCGATGCGTTCCTGGATGTCGGTCATCGGGGTGGCGTTTCTCCTAGGCGGCGTCGCGTTCGGGCTCGATGAAGACGAGCGCGGGGAACTCCTGGGTCGGCAGCTCGTCGGGGTCGGGCCCGAGGCCGCGGTTGGGGGCGCCGTCCGGCCGCGGCGGCACGGAGGCCTTCGGACGGTGGCGCAGCTGGGTCGAGGGATCCCACATCGGGGCCTCGTCGAGACGGTTGATCAGCCGGTCGACCGGGGTCGCGGGCGTCTCGCCCTCGAGCCAGCCGCTGCGGTTGTCGGGCCGCGGATTGGCGCCGTTGTCGCTCTGGCGTGCGGTGTTGAGGCCGAGCGCCTCGAACATCGCGCGGTCGTCCTCGGGGTCCGAGCCGAGCGTCGTCAGGAAGTTGCCCATCATCACGCCGTTGAGCCCGGCCCTGACGGCCATCGAGTGGAACTCGCCGTCACCGAGGTTCTCGTTGCGCCCGCCGCAGAGGCGGAAGAGCGCCGCCGGCATGATCAGCCGGAAGATCGCGATCCATTTGACGGCTTCCCACGGGTCCATGTAGTCGCGGTCGCCGAACTTCGTGCCCGGGCGCGGGTTGAGCAGGTTGATCGGGACGCTCGTCGGGTCGATCTCGGCGAGCTGGAAGGCCATCTCGACCCGCTGCTCGCGTGATTCGCCGAGGTTGAGGATCCCGCCGACGCAGGTCTCGAGGCCGGCGTCGCGGACCGCGTCGATCGTTCGCAGCCGTCCCTCGTAGCGGACCGTCGAGGTGACCTCCGGGTAGTAGCTCTCGGCGGTCTCGACGTTGTGGTGGACGCGCTGGATGCCGGCGTCCTTGAGCTTGTGTGCGCGCTCGGCCGAGATGTGGCCGACCGAGGCGCAGCGCTTGAGGTTTGTCTGATCGGCGACCAGCCGGGCGCCCTCGAGGATGTTCTCGAAGTCCCGCTTGGAGAGCCCCTGACCCTGGGTGACCATGCAGAAGCGGTGTGCGCCGGCGGCCTCGGCCGCCTGGGCGTGCTCGAGGATCTGCTCCGGGGTCATCATCGCGTGCATCGGTGTGTCGGCCTCGGCGAAGCGCGACTGGGCGCAGAAACCGCAGTCCTCGGCGCAGCCGCCGGACTTGGCGTTGACCAGCGAGCACATGTCGGTCGAGTCCTCGAAGTTCTCGAGGCGTACGCGCCAGGCCCGTTCGACGAGTGCCTCGATCCCGGCGTGATCTTCGATCTCACCGAGGCGCAGCGCTTCGTCGGGGGTGATCAGTGGCGGCAAGAGGCGTTCGTCACTTCGGGTGCGACTCACCGGCAAACTAGGACCCGACTCGGACGGATCGGTCCTTGCGGCGCGATAACAGCCGACGCCGAGCACCCAGGACTGACTGCTCGCCGGCTTCGGCCGGCTACGATTGGCCCTATGGGGGGTCGATTCAGCGCAGCGATTCTGGTCGCGGCGGTCACGGTCGGAGCGGCGGGCGCCGCGGCAGCTGAAGAGAATCCGATCTACCTCCCGATCACCGACCTGTTGCCCGGGCTCGTGAATGCCGGCGGCCAGGACCGCGGGATCCCGTGCCCGAAGGGCAAGCCCCGCTGTGTTGATCGGACGCTGAAGCGGATGCGCCGGCTCCAGCGTCGCGACGGCTGTGACCACAAGGGGCTGTTCCTCAGCAACTACATCGTCGTCACGCGCGAGTACGCGCGGATCGCGCGCACGGGAACCCGTCGCCGCCCGCGCCACTCAGACCACTTCGAGGATCCGGCCTGGCTCGCGCGCGAGGATGCGCTGTTCGCCAAGCAGTACTTCGTCGTCCGCCGCCATTGGCGCGAAGGCCGGCGCGACCTCGTTCCGGAGGCCTGGCGGATCGCGCTCGGAGAAGCCGACGCCCGCTCGATGACCGGCCTCGGCGACCTGCTGCTCGGGATCTCCGCGCACGTCAACAACGACATGCCCTTTATGATCGCCGGCGTCGGCCTGCGCGATAAGCGTGGCCGCAGTCACAAGGTCGATCACGACCGCTTCAACCGCGCGCTGAGTGATTCCTTCGACGACGTGCTCGAGGATGTCGCGGCCCGCTATGACCCGGCCGCCAACCTCGATGTGCCCGGCACCGAGCTCGAGAAGACGGCGATCTACCAGCTGCTCGCGCTCCAGCGCGAAGCCGTCTGGCGCAACGCCGAGCGGCTTGAGTCGGCGCGCACGAATGCCGAGCGCCGCCAGGTTGCGCGCTCGATCGAGGACCACGCGGCGCTCCAGTCGCGCCTGCTGCTCCCGCTCTTCCGCAGCCCGGATGGGTCGGTGGAGCGGGACGCTTACTGCCGAGCTCAGCTCGGCTAGATCCCACCGGGGTCATGCGCAAGCGACGTTTGCCCCTGCGCGAGCTCTCGCACTAGCGGTGTTTCCAGACCGCCGGCCGCTTCTCGGCGAAGGACGCCACTCCCTCGCGGAAGTCCTCGGACCGGAAGCAGGACTCGCGCAGCGCCACCAGCTCGGCTTCTAGTTCGGGATCGAGCTCGAACCGGGCGAGCCGCAGCTCGCGGATCACCCGCTTGTTGCCGGCGAGCGAGAGTGGGGCGTTAGCGGCGATCGCGCTCGCCATACCGAGCGCCCGCCCCTCGAGCTCCTCGGGCTCGACGACGTGGTTGACGAGTCCGATCGCGGCGGCCCGGTTCGAATCGATGTTCTCCCCGAGATGGAACAGCTCGCTCGTATGGGCGGGTCCGATCGTGTCGAGGAACTTGCGCAGGCCGGTGTGCGAGTAGATCAGGCCGATCTTCGCCGGCGGCATGCCGACCTTGATGCCCTTGGCGGCGATCCGGATGTCGGCGCTCAGCGCGACCTCGAGCCCGCCGCCGATCGCGTGCCCGTTCAGCGCGGCGATCACCGGATAGGGGTAGGCCTCGATCGCCTCGATCGCGGCGTGGAAGGGGTGGGCGACGAGCTTCTCGGCGTCCTCGGCGAACTGTGACTCGTCCTCGAAGTTGCCGATGTCATAGCCGGAGGAGAACATCCGGCCCTCGCCGGTCAGGATCAGGCAGCGCGCGTCGAGCCCAGCGATCGCGCCGGCGATCGCGCCGAGCATCTCCTGGTCGAAGGCACCGCGCTTCTCCGCGTTGGCGATCGTCAGCCGCGCGACTCCCGCCGCGGGCTCGTCGAGCCTCAGCTTGCCCGAAGCGAGTTCACTCGGCACGGAAGCGGCCACCTACTCGAGCACGACAAGCGTGTCGCCCTCGCTGACGGCGGCACCCTCGGCGACCTTGATCTCCTTGACGACGCCGTCGTCCTCGGCCTCGACGGGCATCTCCATCTTCATCGACTCGAGGATCAGCAGCGTGTCGCCCTCCTCGACCTCCTGACCGAGCTCGCACTCGATCTTCCACACGGTTCCGGTGATGTGGGCCTCGACGTCGGGCACGGTCGCTCCTCTCGTCGCACTGCGCTTGCGGTTGCGGTGCGGGACGATACCCGGCGATGTCACGGAAACTGGGGGTCATCATCGCCGCGCACGAGGAAGCCGACCGGATCGGCCAGACGATCGCGGCCGTTCACGCCGCCTTCCCGGGCGCGCGGGTGATCGTCGCCGACGACGCCTCGACCGATGCGACGGCCGAGGTCGCGCGCAGCGCGGGAGCCGAGGTCGTGGTCGCGCCGCGCAACATCGGCAAGGGCGGCAATGCGACGCTTGGCGCCGAGCTGCTGCTGGCCGGCGAACCCGATCCGGACGAGCTCGTGCTGCTATGCGATGCCGATCTCGGCGAGTCCGCCGCGCGGCTCGCGCCTTTGATCGAGGCCGTCGAGCGGGGCGAGGGCGATCTCGCCGTTGCCGTTTTCGCGCGTCGTGTCGGCGGTGGCTTCGGGCTCGCGCTCGGCGCGGCCGGCTGGGTGATCCGGCGTCGGACAGGACTCGAGCCAGCCGCTCCGATCTCGGGCCAGCGCGCGATGCGCGTCGAGCTGCTGCGCCGCGTGTTGCCGTTCGCTCCCGGCTTCGGGATGGAGACCGCGATGACCGTCGCGGCCCACCGGGCCGGCTTCCGCCTGGCCGAGCTCGAGCTCGAGCTCGAGCACCGAGCGACGGGCCGGACGGCCGCAGGGTTTGCCCACCGCGCGCGGCAGCTGCGAGACATCCTGCGCGTCTACGCTGCAAGCCGATGATCCTCGCGATCGATCAGGGCACGACCGGCTCGACCTGCATCGTCTTCGACGGCGAGGGCCGCCCCGCCGGCCGCGCCTACAGTGAGTTTCGCCAGCACTTCCCCCGGCCGGGCTGGGTCGAGCACGACGCGAACGAGATCTGGGAGGTGACGCGCGGGGTCGCCAACTTGGCGCTCGTCGACGCCGGGATCCAGGGATCTGAGCTCGCCGGGATCGGCATCACCAACCAGCGCGAGACCGTCGTCGCCTGGGATCGTGACAGCGGCCGCCCGCTGCACCGCGCGATCGTCTGGCAGGACCGCCGGACCGCCGAGCGCTGCGACGAGCTGCGCCAGGCCGGTCACGAGCCGCTGTTTCGCGAGCGCACCGGCCTCGTGCTCGACCCCTACTTCTCGGGGACCAAGATCGAATGGCTGATCCGCAGCGGCGTCGATCCCGGCGCTGCCTTCGGGACGATCGACTCGTGGCTCGTCTTCAAGCTCTGCGGTCGCCACGCGACCGATCTCTCGAACGCCTCCCGCACGCTGCTGTTCGACATCGGCGAGCTCGCCTGGGATCCGGAGCTGTGCGAGCTACTCGGCGTTCCTGTCGATTCGCTGCCCGAGCCGCTGCCCTCCGCGCACGTCTACGGGACGACCAGCGAGTTCGGCGGCGAGATCCCTGTTGCCGGGATCGCCGGTGACCAGCAGGCCGCCCTCTACGGTCAGGGCTGTCACTCGGCGGGGCTCGGCAAGAACACCTACGGCACCGGCAGCTTCGTGCTCCAGAACGCCGGGACCGAGCCGCCCGCCGCGCCCGAAGGCCTGGTGACCACGATTGCCTGGGGCGTCGAGGATCGCGTCGACTACGCCCTCGAGGCCAGCATCTTCGTCACCGGTGCCGCCGTTCAATGGCTGCGGGACGGGCTCGGGCTGATTGGCACGGCCGGCGAGACCGAGCAGCTCGCTGCCTCGCTCGACTCGAACGGCGACGTCTACTTCGTCCCCGCTTTGACCGGCCTCGGCTCGCCGCACTGGGATCCCTACGCGCGCGGGACAATCGTCGGGCTGACGCGCGGCAGCGGCAAGGCCGAGCTTGCACGCGCGGCGCTCGAGGCGATGGCCTACCAGACCGTCGACGCGGTGCGCGCGACCGAGGCCGCGTCCGGCGAGCCGTTGACCGAGCTCAAGGCCGACGGCGGCGCTGTCGCCAACCGCTGGCTGATGCAGTTCCAGGCCGACGTACTCGGGGTGCCGGTCGTGGTCCCGGAGATTCCCGAGACGACCGCGCTCGGCGCGGCCTACCTCGCCGGCGTCGCGACCGGCATCTGGAGCGAGCGGGACACCCGCGAAATGTGGCGCGAGGATGCGCGCTATGAACCGACGATGGGTGCCGAAGAGCGAGCCGAGCTGATGCGCGGCTGGACCCGGGCGGTCGAGCGCTCACGCGGATGGAGTAACCGTCCCGAGGCCGACGGGTAGCGGTATTCGTGAAGGCGCAGGTCTACAAGGACGAGCGGCCGGCCGAGTACTTCGACCAGTTCCACGCCCGCGTGCGTCGCGGTCGTCCCGACTGGATGTACGAGCTGGTCCGGCTCACGCTGACTCCGATCCTGCTGCTCGCCTACCGGACCCGCTGCATCGACTCCTCGCAGGTGCCCGCCCACGGCCCGGCGATCATCGCCCCTAACCACTTCTCGTTCTTCGACCACTTCTTCGTCGCCGTCTACCTGCGGCGCAAGGTGCAGTTCATGGCCAAGTCCCAGCTCTTCACGGCGCCGATCCAGACCGTCTTCACCCACGGCGGCGTGTTTCCGGTGATGCGCGGGCACGCCGACGAGGAGGCGTTCAAGACCGCGCATGCGGTGCTCGCGCGCGACGGGATCGTCGTCATGTACTGCGAGGGCGGCCGCTCGCGGACCGGCCAGCTCGGCGAGCCCAAGCCAGGCGTCGGCCGTCTCGCGCTGGAATCGGGCGCGCCGGTCGTTCCGACGGCGATCGTCGGCTCGGCGAAGGTGCGCAACTGGCGCAAGCTGCAGCTTCCGAAGGTGACCGTCCAGTTCGGCGAGCCGGTGACCTTCGAGGCACTCGCGCAGCCCGACCGCGACGAGTCCCAGGCTGCTTCGGAGGTTGTCTTTGCGCGCATCAAGACGATTTACGGCGCGCTCACCGAGCAGGGCGGGCGACGGCGCGCCGTGCGAGCATCGCGTGCCGCGCGACGCACCGCCCGCAAGGCCGGCGACGCCGCCGGGATGGCCGGTCGGCGGACCGTCACCTGACGCTCCGCTCAGTACGCGGCTTCGAGCGTCCCCCAGTGCTCCATGTCGTGTCCGGGGACGATCAGCGCCCCCGGCGTCTCGCGATCGTAGAGCTGGATCTCGCGCAGCGAGCGCTTGAAGTTGTGCTCATCGTGCATCCGGGCCGGTAGCGCCGATTCGCGCAGCGTGCCGATCGTGTAGATCGCATCGCCGGCGATCAGCGCCTCGCGGCCGCGTAACCGCAGAAGGTATGAGACGTGCCCGGCGCTGTGGCCGGGGGTGAACACGGCCCGCACGCTGCCGTCGCCGAGCAGGTCGAGAGAGCGTCCGAAGCCGGCGAAGGAGCCGACCGCATCGGACCCGAAGTCGAGCAGCCGGAACTCGACCGCGTGATCGAACTGGCGGCGGTAGTAGCCGTTGATCTGTGGCCGGCTGCCGTTGGCCGCGGCCCACTCCGGTGCGCTCACAACGAACTTCGCGTTCGGGAACTCCGAGACGGCGCTCGCGTGATCGATGTGCATGTGGGTCATCAGCACGTGGCTCACCGCGCCGGGCTCGACCCCCCGCGCGCGTAGCTGCGCGGGCGCGGCGTCGGCGGCACTCATCTCGATGTTCTTGAAGGCGAGCGCGCCGATCCGGCCGAGGTTCGCCGGTGGATCGACCGCGACCGCCGGGTGAAAACCGGTGTCGATCATCAGCGCGCCGGCGCTCGGGTGCTCGACCAGGAAGGCCGGCACCGGGGCGCGGATCCATTGCTCGGCCGGCACGCGGATCCCGTAGTCGCGCAGCTTCGCCCGCCACCCGGTGCCGCTGCGCTCGAGGTAGGTCGGAGGCGCGGCCATCGTTCCGGTCAGCAGCGGATGGAGGCGCACGACCGCGTCCCTCCTTCCGCCCGGGAGTGGGAGCGAGGCCGGTCGGGGTTCGGCGACGGTGGCCATGCTCGCGCAGATACTAAGGTGACTCCCCGATGGCCCGACAGATCTTTGCCGACGACCTGCTCGAGGGTCAGGTCGTGTTCGTCACGGGTGGTGGCAGCGGCCTCGGGCGAGCGACCGCGATCGAGCTTGCGGCCTGCGGTGCGACGGTCGTCGTCGCGGGCCGCCGCGAGCAGCCGCTGCTCGAGACGGCGGCCCTGATTCCGTCCGGGCGCTGCCACGCGGTCACCTGCGACATCCGCGACGAGGAGCGCGTTGACGCGACGATCGACGCGGTGCTCGAGGAGCACGGCCGGATCGACACGCTCGTCAACAACGCGGGTGGTCAGTTCCTCTCGCCGGCCGAGTCGATCACCCCGAAGGGGTTTCGTACCGTGCTCGAGCTGAACGTCATGGGGACCTGGTTGATGACTCACGCCGTCGTCACCAAGGCGATGATCCCGGCCGGCGGCGGCAAGGTGATCAACGTCACGCTCTCCCCGCACCATGGGCTTCCGGGCATGGCCCACAGCTCGGCGGCGCGGGCGGCTGTAGAGAACCTGACGCGCGTCCTGTCGATCGAGTGGGCGCGTTTCCAGATCAAGCTCGTCGCGATCGCCTCCGGCCATTTCGGCACCGAGACGTTCAAGACGAAGTACCCGAAGCAGATGGTCGATGGTCTCGCCGCGACGGTCCCGCTGCAGCGGCTCGGGGAGCCCGAGGAGCAGGCCTGGATGATCACCCTGCTCGCATCGCCCGCCGGCGACTACCACTCCGGATCGGTGATCACGATCGACGGCGCCCGCGACAACTTCTACGGCGCATGGCCCCCGCGGGACATGGCTACCGCGACCGGTGACCCGCTGGCCGAATCCCGCAAGGCGAAGACTTAGCTCGCTACCCGATAAGACCCCGGGCGCGGAGCTCGGCCGCGGCGGCGTCCCCCCGCTCTTCGACCGCCTGGGTCGCGACCCAGCGGGCGAGCTCGGCGAGACCCTGCTCGCGCACCGTTCGCGCCTCGAAGCCGAGCAGCTCCCTGGCCGCGCTCGTGTCGGCGAGGCAGTGGCGGATGTCGCCGGCCCGGTATTCGCCGGTGACTTCTGGCCGCAGGTCGGAGCCGAGCGCCTCCGCGAGCTGTTCGGCCAGCTCGAGGACCGTCACCGCGCGGCCGGTGGCGACGTTGAGGGCGTGGCCGGGGGCGCCCTCGGCGTCCATTGCGAGCGCGGTTGCATGGGCGGTGTCCGACACGTGGATCAGGTCGCGGATCTGGGCGCCGTCCTCGAAGATCCGCGGGGCGCGGCCGTTGAGGATGCGCGCGGCGAAGATCGCACCGACGCCGGTGTAGGGGTTGCCGAGCGCCTGGCCGGGGCCGTAGGTGTTGAGGTAGCGCAGGGCGACCGCCTCGAAGCCGTAGGCCTCGGCGAGCACGAGCGCGAGCTCCTCCTGATCGCGCTTCGTGATCCCGTAGACGCTCATCGGCCGCAGCGGCATGTCCTCGCGCACCGCGATCGGCTCGAGCTCCCGTCCGCAGGTCGCGCAGCGCGGCTCCCATTCCCGGCGCTCGAGCTGGGCACGGGAGCGCGGCGCCGGGCTGAGCACGCCGTGCTCGGGGCAGCGGTAGGCGCCCTCGCCATAGACGACCATCGAGGAGGCGACCACGACGCGGCGGATCTCCTCGCGCCGCTCGATCACGGCCTCCAGCAGGGTCGCCGTCCCGACGCTGTTGGCCTCGACCGAGCGGCGGACATTGACCATCGACTCGCCGTTGCCGACGATCCCCGCGAGGTGGTAGACGCGGTCGACCCCCTCGAGCGCGCGGGCGACGGCATCGGGGTCGGCGACGTCGCCGACGATCAACTCGGCGGCCTTGCTCAGACGCCCCGACTCGCCGTCGGGATGGGCGAGCGGGTCGAGGTTGTCGAGCACGCGTACGCGCTCGCCCCGCTCGAGCAGCAGGTCGATCAGATGGGAGCCGATGAACCCGGCTCCGCCGGTTACCAGAGCGATGCTCACCAGGCGGTATCCAACAGCAGCTCGGCCGTGACCGCCTGGGCGCAGAGCAGTCCGATCACGATCGGCACCCGACGGGCGGGTAGGAAGCGCGCCGCGGCGAGGCAGAGCAGCGGAACCAGGAACAGCCAGATCCGCTCGGTCTCGGATTTCGTATAGCCGCCGATTGCCGCCACCGCGATCACAAGGGCGAGCGCCACCGCGAGGTCATCGCGCTCCACGAGCGCTCGCACGGCGTACCAGGCGATCGGGACGCCCGCCGCGATCAGGAACGCCGCCGGGGAGCCGAACAACCAATAGAGATAGGGGCGAACGTTCGCGACGCCGACCCGGTAGGCCTCGTCGGCGGAGCTCAGCGCCCCGAAGATGTCGAAGCCCGTCGCGGCGTAGAGCAGCCCGTATCCGGCGATCAGCACCGCGCCGCACCAGACCGCCAAGAGCGCAGCGCTGCGGAACCCTTCGCGGCGCCAGATCACGAGCGTCGCCCAGGCGGGGATCGCGAGCAACGAGTAGGCGAAGAACGATCCCGCCGCCGCGAGCAGCCCGCCGACGGCCCGCGTGCGCCGCGAGGCGGCGACCAGCGTGATCGCCGCCAGCAGCCCCCCGGTGACGAACATCCCGTCCGCCGAGGTCGCGCCGTAGATCAGCGCAGAGGGCGCGAATGCGAACAGCACTGTCGCGATCCGCGCGGATCCGTCATCGATCAGCGAGCGTCCAAGGACATAGGTCAGCGGCACGCTCAGCGCGGCGAGGCCGATCACCAGCGAGGCCATCCCCTCGGCGGTCGTGATGCCGAGCAGGTCGAGCAGCAGGAGCGTCCCCGGGGGGTGCGCCGAGGGGTGGATCGGGAGCGAGGGCGCAATCTCCGCGAAGCGATCGAGGAACGTCGGTGTGCCGAGGTCGAGCGCCGGCAGGGCGGGGAGGTACTCGCGACTGCCGCGCTCGCCGAAGATCGCGTACCAACCGTCCGGCCCTCTTCCGGCCGCGGCGAGCGCGAGCCGGGCGGCGAGCCCGAGGC
>JACCVG010000002.1 GCA_013698335.1 Thermoleophilaceae bacterium | reverse complement strand
CAATCCAGAGCTCGGCGAGCAGGAGCGGTGGGCGGTGGGGGTGAATAGTCCCGGCATGGCTCCGCTCGTCCCCCGCGTGACGCTGACCCTGCCCGTGCTCAACGCGGCCCGCAACGTCGTTTTCCTGATCACCGGCGCCGACAAGGCCCCCGCGGTAAGGCGAGCGTTTGCCGGTCCCCCTGACCCGGACGCGCCGGGGAGCCTCATCGATCCCGTCGACGGGATACTGACGCTGATCCTGGACGCCGCGGCAGCCGAGGGGCTGCAGGCGGCGTGATGCCCGACTCGGTCCTCAACCGCGACGGTCTCGGCAGCTCCGATCGGCGCGCGAGCTCGTTCCCGCCGATCGCCGACTACGCCTTCCTCTCCGATTGCGAGACCTGCGCGCTCGTCGCCCCGAGCGGAAACGTCGAGTGGATGTGCCTGCCGCGGATGGACTCGCCGAGCGTCTTCGGCGCGATCCTCGACCGCGACGCGGGCATGTTTCGCCTCGCGCCCGCAGACGTCACGGTGCCGGCGGCGCGCCGCTACCTGCCGGGGACGATGGTGCTCGAGACCAGCTGGGGGACGCGCGGCGGCTGGATGATCGTCCGCGACGTGCTTTTGATCGGCCCCTGGCACCACGACCAGGACCGCTCCGGCTCGCACCGCCGCTCACCGACCGACTACGACGCCGACCACGTCTTCCTGCGGACCGTCCGCTGCGTCAACGGCGAGGTCCAGGTCAACCTCGATCTCGAGCCGGTCTTCGACTACGGGCGTACGCGGGGGTCTTGGGAGTACGGCGGGCCGGGTTACCACGAGGGGGTCTGCTCAGCTCGGGACATCGATATCGAACTACGGCTCACAACGGACATGAACATCGGCTTCGAGGGACCGCGGGCGATCGCGCGGACGATGCTCAAGGAAGGTGAGGCCCGCTTCTGCGCGCTTTCCTGGTCAGAGCACCAGCCGCCCCAGACCAACGACGAGGCCTACGAGCGGCTGGTGTGGACGGCCCACCACTGGCAGCACTGGCTCGACCGCGGCGAGTTCCCCGACCATCCCTGGCGGACCTATCTGCAGCGCAGCGCGCTGACGCTGAAGGGGCTCTCCTACGCGCCGACCGGGGCGATGCTCGCGGCGGCGACGACCTCGTTGCCCGAGACGCCGGGCGGCGAGCGCAACTGGGACTACCGGTACTCGTGGATCCGCGACTCGACCTTCATGCTCTGGGGTCTCTACACGCTCGGTTTCGATTGGGAGGCCAACGACTTCTTTTACTTCATTGCGGACTGCGCCGAGGCCGAGGAGGGCCAGCTGCAGATCATGTACGGCATCGACGGCGAGCAGAAGCTCGAGGAGCAGATCCTCGACCACCTCTCGGGCTACGAGGGTGCCCAGCCGGTGCGGATCGGCAACGGTGCCTATGACCAGGACCAGCATGACGTGTGGGGTGCCGTACTCGACTCGGTCTACCTGCACACCAAGTCGCGCGACTACCTGCCCGAGCGGGTCTGGCCGATCCTCGAGAAGCAGGTCGAGGCCGCGATCGCCAACTGGCGCGATCCCGACCGGGGGATCTGGGAGGTCCGCGGCGAGCCGCAGCACTTCACCTCCTCCAAGCTGATGTGCTGGGTCGCCTGCGACCGCGGGGCGCGGCTGGCCGAGTTGAAGGAGGACGCCGAGCGAGCCGAGCGCTGGCAGGCCGAGGCCGACACGATCCATGCCGACATCTGCGAGCACGGAACCGACAGCCGCGGGGTTTTCACCCAGCACTACGACACGACTGCGCTCGACGCCTCGGTACTGATGATGCCGCTAGTGCGGTTCCTGCCGCCGAGCGACGAGCGGATCAAGAAGACGGTGCTCGCGATCGCCGACGAGCTGACGGAGGACGGACTGGTCCTGCGCTACCGCGTCGAGGAAACGGACGACGGGCTCTCAGGCGAGGAGGGCACATTCACGATCTGCTCGTTCTGGCTCGTCTCGGCGCTGGTCGAGACCGGCGAGCTCGAGCGCGGACGGGCGCTATGTGAGCGGTTGCTTTCCCACGCCAGCCCGCTGATGCTCTACGCCGAGGAGCTCGACGCCAAGAGCGGCCGTCACCTCGGGAACTTCCCGCAGGCCTTCACCCACCTCGCGCTCATCAACGCGGTGATGCACGTCATCGGAGCCGAGTCGGGGATGGTTGGCGAGGAGTTTTCGATGCCGACGTTCTCGCGGCCGCGCGGCTAGCGGCCGCTGCCGGCATCGAACGGCGACCCGGAGAAGAACAGGAACCAGATCTCCATCGCGACGAGCACGAGCGTCACGACCGCCGCGACGACACGCTCCTGCGTGGTCAGGGGCGGCGGGCCGTCGTAGCTCGCGCGCTCCCCGCGCAGGCTGCGCAGCCAGGCAGTCGGCTTGCGTGGTCCGACGGGGGTCGCCGCCGCGCGGTCGTAGGCGGCGCTCAACAGGTTGATCAGCTGGAGCAGCAGGAAGCTGAAGATGATCAGGACGACGACTAGGACCAACAGCGGGGTCAGTGAGGGCTGGGTGCTCTGACTGGTCTTCGAGGCGATCCAGAGCGCCAGCAGAGGACTGGTCGTGAAGGCGTTGACCGTCACGAGCCCGATCGCGATCGCGAGAGCGATCCGGACGGGAGCCGCCGCGCGTGTTCGCGTGTTCTCCACTCAGATCCTCCGGAGGAATCCTGACAGCTCCTCGCGGAAGCGCTCGGGCGCCTCCTCGGCGAGGAAGTGGCCGGCGTCGTCCACGACCACGAGCTCGGCGTGGGGGATCTGCTTGTTCAGGCGGTACGCACCTCCGACCGGAGCGAACTGGTCGCGGCCGCCCCAGAGCAGCAGGGTCGGCACGCCGAGGCCCGCGAGCTTGCCCCGATAGGGCTCGAGCTTCTCGAAGTCGCCCGAGCGGTAGAGCTCGAGTTGACCACGCCGCCGGTCGGCGTCGCCCCACGCCTTCCAGGACTCGTCGATGACATCGTCGCCCAGCTCGGGGCTCGCCTGGCGGAGGAAGGCGGCGAGCATCTCTCGCGTGACACTCTCGACGAGCTGCTCGCCTTCGTCCGGCCGTCGCAGCGCCGCGGCGAAGTCGTGCCAGCGGCCTTCGGGGAAGAAGCCGGAGTTGGAAATTACGAGCGCCCTGACGAGCTCCGGGTTGTCGCACGCCCAGCGCAGCCCGATCAACCCGCCCCAGTCGTGGACGACGAGCGCGACCGGCCCCAGGCCCAGATCGGCACGGAACCGCTCGAGGTGTTCGATCTGGTGCTCCCAGGTTCCGGGCGGCTGCGCATCGGAATCGCCGAACCCGGGCAGGTCGGGGGCCAGCGCACGCCAGCCGGCCTCCGCGGCGCCTGCCATCACGTTGCGCCAGATGTAGGAGGATTCGGGATAGCCGTGGACGAAGATGATCGGGCGATCGTCAGGGTCGCCGAGCTCGCGGTACGCGACCCCGCCGACCTCAGCGAGTCGCGGGCCCAACACGTCGTTCAGGAACTGCTCGGGGAGATCGGCGAGACGCCTCGATCCTCGCCGGGAGGCAGGACTCCGTCGCGCCCGACGTAGCCGCCCTTGCCACCCGCGCAGACGTACACGAGGTCGTCGGTCTCGCTCGGATTCCGGATTCCCCTGACCGTCTCGGCATTGACGCGCACCGCGCCGCCCGGGCCGAGCTCGCAGCTCTGACCGTCGCCGAACTCGATCACGAAGCGGCCGGCGATCACGATGTAGGTCTCCTCCTGCTCCTCGTGATAGTGCTTGCCGGTAGCGAGCCCCGGGGGCAGCACGAGAGCGTTGATCCCGAACGCTTGAACGTCGAGCGCCTTGCGGAGCTTGCGAAAGCCGTAGCCCTCGCCGATGTCATCGAGTTCGGCCGCGGCCCAGCCTTCGCCGCAGGTCACGCCCGGGTAGTCCTGGTCGCTCATCAGAGCCGCACGTCGATCACCATCGCGATGAACAGCAGCGCCAGGTAGGCGAGCGAGAAGAGGTAGAGCCGCAGCGCCGAGCGGCGGTCCGCCCGGTGTCGCAGGATGACGGCGAGGGCGGCGAAGACGGCGCCGAGGCCGAGCGCCGCAGCGAGGTAGAAGCCGTCGAAGAGCTGGCCCGCGAACGGCAGGACGGAGACGGCGATCAACAGCATCGTGTAAAGCCCGATCTGCAGGCGGGTCTCGTCCTCGCCGCGGACGACTGGCAACATCGGCACCTCGGCCTTTGCGTACTCGTCCTTCATCAGCAGCGACAGGGCCCAGAAGTGGGGCGGTGTCCAGTAGAAGACGATCGCGAACAGGTACAGCGCGGCGCCTTCGATCGAGCCGGTCACCGCTGCCCAGGCGACCAGCGGGGGGACCGCTCCGGCGGCGCCTCCGATGACGATGTTCTGCGGCGTCGAGCGCTTGAGCCAGATCGTGTAGATGAATACGTAGCCCAGCAGCCCTGACAGCGCCAGCGAAGCGGCCAGCACGTTGACGGTGGTGGCCAGCAGCACGAAGCTGGCGATGCCGAGCGCGACGCCGAAGCTGAGCGCCGCCCTCGGGGACACGCGCCCGGAGGGGACCGGCCGGTTGGCCGTCCGCTCCATGCGCGCGTCGAGGTCTCGGTCGTACCAATGGTTGATCGCTCCGGCGCCGCCGGCGGACAGCGCGCCGCCGATGCAGGTCAGGAGGACGAGCGAGAGCGAAGGGTTGCCCGCGACGTACATCGTCGTGATCGTCGTCAGCAGCAGCAGCGACTGCACCCGCGGCTTGGTCAGCTCGAAGTAGTCGGACAGGACGGTGCGGATGCTTGTCCGCGCGGCTACGGCGGCGTGGGTCCCCGCCTCCATTAGGCGTTCGCCTCGGCCGCGCGCATCCTGCCACGCACGGGGCGCGGCTCCGGGACGCGGTAGAGCTGCAGATTGATCCCGAACAGATGGCCCCATAGCAGGGTGGCGAGCAGCAGGTGGGCGACGATCAGGACCTCGTAGATCTCCGCGATCCAGACGTTGAGCGCTCCGATGAGCAGCTGGAGGACGAGGATGCCGAGCGCGACCCAAGCCATCCGAACGATGCGCGGGCTCGGCCTGCGGCGGAGCGCCATCACGACCAACCAGACGATCAGCGCGGTCGTGACGTAGAGGAAGAATCGGTGCGTGAGGTGGATGTCGACGAGCGGCGCCTGGCCGAATGGCATGAAGGCGCCGTTGCAGGCGGGAAACTCCGTTCCGCAGGCGTGGTGGGCGCCGTCGCCAAGCTGGAAGTCGGTGCGGCCAAATTTCTGCGTCCCCGCCATGAAGCCGCCGGCGACGATCGTCAGGAAGAGCCCGATCTGGGCCAGACCGGCGACCGCTTTGAAGTTCGGGCCACCGTTGACCGCTCCGCTGCCGATCACGTCGCCCCTCGAGGAGCGCCAGATGTAGGCGATCAGCGCGAGCAGGATCATCGCGAGGCCGAGGTGCGCGGCGACGAGTCCGGCACCTAGGTTGAGCTCGACGGTCAGGGCCCCGAGCAGTCCCTGGGCGACGACCAGCACGAATGCCGCGCAGCTCGCCTTGACGAGGTTGCGATTGGCGCGGTAGCTGCGGATGGTCCAGATCGCCAGCGCCAGCATCATCAGGCCGACGATCGAGCCGAGCAGACGGTGGCTGTACTCGATGATCGCGTTGAGCTCGAGCCCGGGCACGAGATCGCCATTGCAGAACGGCCAGCCCTGCAGGCCGCTGCCGGCCGGGCCGCAGCCCAGGCCGGACTCGGAAACACGCACGATCCCGCCGACGAGGATCAGCACGAGAGTCGCTACGCCGGTCCAGAAGGCGAGGCGGCGGAAGGACTGCGAGGGCGCCGTCATACGGCCCTCAGGCTACTGGCTGAGAGACCGATCCCGCGACGTCGCCGGTGTTCTTGACGACGTCGCGGCGGATGTCCTTCATCGGCTCGAGCGAGCGGACGCGCGGCACGACGTCGAAATTGTTCGCCGGCGGGGGCGAGGGTGTGAACCACTCGAGCGTGTTGCCGTGCCACGGATCGTTGCCGGCGCGCTTGCCGGAGCGCAGTGCGAGCAGGACGTTGACGAAGGTGATCATCACACCGATGCCGAGCAGGAACGAGCCGATCGTTGAGGCCACGTTCATTCCCTCCCAGCCGGCCGCCTGCGGGTAGTCGTAGATCCGGCGCGGCATCCCCGAGAGGCCGAGCGAGTGCTGGACGAGGAAGGTCAGGTTGAACCCGACGAACATGATCCAGAAGGAGAGCTTGCCGAGCTTCTCGGAGAGCAACCGGCCCGACATCTTCGGGAACCAGTAGTAGAGGCCGCCGAATATCGCGAAGACGCTGCCGCCGAACAGCACGTAATGGAGATGGGCGACGACGAAGTAGCTGTCCTGGAGCTGCCAGTCGACCGGGAAGATCGCCAGGATCACGCCCGAGATTCCGCCGATCACGAAGAGGCTCAGGAAGCCGGCCGCGAAGTAAAGCGGCGTCTTCATGACGATCGATCCGCGCCACAGCGTCGCCAGCCAGTTGAAGATCTTGATCCCGGTCGGCACCGCGATCGTGAACGAGGAGATCATGAAGAACGCGAGCACGACCGAGGGAATCGGGGTCGTGAACATGTGGTGGCCCCAGACGAGCAGGCCGAGGAACGCGATCGCGGCCGTGGCCGCCACGATCGCCTTATAGCCGAAGATCGGCTTGCGCGCGAATACCGGCAGGATCTCGGAGATCATCCCGAACGCCGGCAGGATCATGATGTAGACCTCGGGGTGGCCGAAGAACCAGAAGAGGTGCTGCCAGAGCATCGGATCGCCACCCCCGGCGACGTCGAAGAACGCGGTGCCGAAATGGCGGTCGGTCAGTAGCATCGTCACCGCCGCGGCGATCGCGGGCAGGGCGATCACGAGCAGGTAGGCGTAGATCAGGACGGTCCAGCAGAAGATCGGCATCCGGCCCAAGCTCATGCCCTTGCAGCGCATGTTGTGGATCGTCGCGATCAAGTTGATCGCGCCGATGATCGACGAGAGGCCGGTGAGGTGGATCAGGAAGATCCAGGCGTCGATCCCGCCGCCCGGTGAGTAGGCCTCATCTGAGAGTGGCGCGTAGCTGGTCCAGCCGGCCTGCGGAGGCTCGAAGAAGAGGCTCGCGTAGAACGCGATCCCGCCGAAGATCAGGAACCAGAACGACAACGCGTTGAGCCGCGGGAAGGCCATGTCGCGCGCGCCTATCATCAGCGGCACGAAATAGTTTGCGAAGCCGGCGAGCACCGGGACGACGAACAGGAAAATCATCGTCGTGCCGTGCATCGAGACGAGCCCGTTGTAGGTCTCGGCGCCGATCAGCGTGTTGTCCGACATTCCGAGCTGGAGGCGCATCAGGAGCGCCTCGGCGCCGCCCAGGATGAAGAACAGGAACGTCGCGAACAGGTACATGATCCCGATCCGCTTGTGGTCGGTGGTCGTCAGCCAGGACAGCCAACCGGTATCGGTGCCGTCGGGGCCATGCATCACGACCTCCGGCGAACCGCTGCCGACCGGGGCGTGTCCGTTGTTGACCCTCGGGCCCTGGGTGATGCTCATCAGTTCTCCCGCTCCGCGGCGGCAGCCTGTTCCTCGCGCGAGGCCGCCAGGAGCTTCTTGGATTCAGCGATCCCGGCTCGCTGTCGGGTCGCCCAGGCCTCGTATTCGTCGACCGGCAGCGCGCGCACGCGCGCGCGCATGTCGGCGTGGTTGGCACCGCACAGCTCGGCACACTGACCCAGGTAGACGCCGGGCTCGGAGATCTTGAACCAGGTCTGGTTGGTGTGGCCGGGTATCGCGTCGGCCTTGCCGCCGAGCTCCGGGATCCACCAGGAGTGCGCGACATCCTGCGAGGTGATGTCGAGCGTCACCGTCGTGTTGATCGGGACGACCATCTCGTAGTAGTCGAAAAGCTGTCCTTTGCCGTAGGCGGAGTAGTCATAGCGCCACAGGTATTGCTGCCCGTTGACGGCGATGTTGAGCTCCCCGCCGCCTGGCGGCGCGGGCTGATCGATGCTCGCGAACTTCACGCCCTTGGCGGCCTGGAAGCCGTCAGGCCCGGTCGCGGGCGGCTTCTCGATGTCGCCGAGATAGAGGAACGTGACGACGGTCAGCACGACCAGGATCAGTGCGGCGCCGACCGTCCAGCCGATCTCGAGCGGGGTGTTGCCGCGGATCTGGGCGGGCTCGCGGTCGTTGGGACCTCCGGCGCGGTAGCGGATCAACGACCACAAGAGCGTCCCTTCAACGAGTACGAAGATCACGATCGCGATGTAGAGGGTGATCTCGTACAGGGCCGAGATGTCGTCGGCATTCGGCGATCCACCCGATTCGGGGGTGAAGATGCCGGCCAGCGCGCTCGGAGCTAGCAGCAGCCCGAGCACCATGACCGAGGCGCAGGCCAGGGCGCTCCGCCGCCGGCGGCGCTGCGTGTCGGGGGCTCGGGGGCTCAAGACGCGGGGATCATACCCGTGGGTCGGCTGACCTCGATCGCCGGTTGTGCGGCCTACGCCCCGGTGAACGCGGGGTCACGCTTCTGGATGAATGCGCCGACGCCCTCCACGAAGTCGGTCGTGCGCGCGAGCTGGTGCTGGAGTTCCGCCTCGAGCTCGAGCTGCGCCTCGAGATCCGGGAACAGCGCCTGGTTGAGCGCGCGCTTCGCAGCAGCGTAGGCGCGCGTCGGGCCGGCGGCCATCTTAGTCGCGAGCTCGTTCGCGGCTGCCGCGAGCCCCTCGTCGGGGTAGACGTAGTTGATCAGTCCCCAGTCGAGCGCCTTGGGAGCGGGAATCCGATCTCCCAGCAGCGCCATCTCCATCGCGCGGGCCTTGCCGATCGCGACCGGCACGAATGCGGTCGAGCCGCCATCGGGCAGCAGGCCGATCTTCACGAAGGCGAGGTTCAGGTACGCCGACTCGGCGGCGAGCACGATGTCACCGGCCAGCGCCAGCGAGCAGCCGACTCCGGCGGCCGGGCCGTTTACGGCGGTGATGACCGGCTTCTCGAGTGCTCTCAGGCCGGTGATCACCGGGTGGTAGGTCTGGCGCAAGCTCTCACGCAGGTCGGGGAAGCCATCCTCGGCCGGCTCGAAGCCGCCCTTCAGGTCGGCGCCGGAGCAGAAGGCGCGCCCCGCGCCGGTGATCAGGACGGCGCGCACCGAGTCCTCATCGGCGGCCCGTACGACCGCCTCTTTGAGCTGTGCGCCGAGCTCGAGCCCCCAGGCGTTCAGCGTCTCGGGCTTGTTGAGCGTGATGCGGGCGAGTCCGCCCGCCTGCTCCCAGAGAACCAGTTCCTCGCTCAAAGCTGCTCCTGTCGTTTCACGGCGCCCGTGGGCGCGGGGTTCGATTGGTCGGCCCGGAACTATGCTGCATCGATGCTGCTGGACGCAGTCGAGTGGCTCGGGCACGCAGGCTTTCGCGTCGACACCGGGGACGTGACTGTCTATATCGATCCCTATCGAGTCCATGACGGACCGGGTGCCGACCTGATCCTGATCACGCACGGGCACTACGACCATTTCTCCCCGCTCGCGATCGAACGCCTCGCGCGCCCGGGAACGCGTTTGATCGCTCCGCCCGCCGTCGCGGAGCGGATCGGGGGCAACGTGCGGTCGATCCGCGAGGGGGAGACGATCGAGCACGGCGAGGGGCTCGAGATCACGGCGCTGCCCGCCTACAACACCTCCAAGGTGGACGCCGACGGTCGCCCGTTCCACGCGCGGGAGGCGGGCGGGGTCGGATATGAGCTGCGGATCGGCGCGGAGCGGCTCTACCACTCGGGCGACACCGACGTGATCGAAGAGATGGACCGCGTGGCTGGAGTGGATGTCGCCCTGCTGCCGGTCAGCGGTACCTACGTGATGACCGCCGGAGAGGCGGCCGAGGCGGCGCGGCGGATCGCGCCGAAGGTCGCCGTGCCGATGCACTGGGGCGCGCAGATCGGCACGCGGGCGGACGCCGAGGAGTTCGCCAGGATGTCGGCCGTGAGGGTGGAGATCCTGGCGCCGCAGCCAGCGGACGCCGAGTGAGGCGACGCGGCTGGACCCCGTTGCGGGT
>JACCVG010000217.1 GCA_013698335.1 Thermoleophilaceae bacterium | reverse complement strand
CCCCCACCGATTCGGGGCTCAATCCCGGTCGAGCCTCAATGCCGGCCACGGCGGCCGGCCAGAGCTCTGCCGGATCGGGATCGAGCCCGAGGACGATCTGGCTGCGCCGTTCCTCGACGGCGCCCGCCAGCCGGTCCGCGAAGGCGCGGGTAGCCGAGATCAGGCTCCCTTGATGGCCTTCTTCAGCGCGGAGCCCGCGCTGAAACGCGGCACGCGGCTAGCGGCAATCTGAATCCGCTCCCCGGTCTGGGGATTGACGCCCTGGCGGGCACTGCGGTCGGCAACGCTGAACTTCCCAAACCCGGTGAAGTTGATCTCTCCACCACGCACGAGCGTCTGCTCGACCGTCGCCAGCACCGCGTCGACCGCGCTTCCGGCGTCACCCTTGCTGAGACCTGCCTTCTCGGCTATCTGGTCTACGAACTCTGACTTAGTCACGGGCTCCTCCTAACGGGGGTTCGCATGGACGACCGAACCTAACAACGGTCCCGGATGCCGTGCATAAGATTTCGCTCTAGTAATGGGTTTTGGCCCCCGATAGGCCGCAAATAGCGGATTTTGCCAAAACGACGCTTGCCGCTCAGGAACCGGAAACCGACATCTCGGCGATCAGCAGCGGTGCCGCGAGGACGCTGCCTCCGAACGGAACCCACCTGGTTTGAGAGCCCACGCCGGACACCGAACGGAGCATCGTCACGAGGTCGCTGGCGATCGTGACCTCGCGAACCGCGTCGGTCAGCCGGCCATCTTCGATCAACCGGCCGCTCGCCCCGACGGAGAAGGTCCCGGAGATCGGATTGACCCCGGAGTGGAGCCCGGCCACGTCGGTCACGTAGAGCCCGTCGCCCGCCGCGGAGAGCAGTTGCTCGAAGCTGTGCTCCCCGGCCGCCATCGTCAGGTTGGAGGCACCCACGCCCGGCAGCGTCCGGTAGGAGCCACGGCTCGCGTTGGCGGTACTCGCCCGCCCGGCGCGACGAGCGCTGCGGGCGTCGTACAGGAAGCCGCGCAGGATGCCGCCCTCGATCAGCGGCGTCCGGCGCCGGGCCGAGCCCTCGCCGTCAAACGGCGCCGTAGCGCTCCCACCGACCGCCAGGCCATCGTCGACGAGCACGAACCCGGCCGCGGCGACCTCGTCGCCCTCCCGCTCAGCGAACAGCGATCGACCGCGCTGGACGGCTTCGGCGGAGAGCATCGAACCGATGAAGCCCGCGAAACTCGCGGCGACGAACGCGTCGAGCACGACCGGGCAGCGTCGGCTCGTCGGTTGACGCGCCCCGCGCAGGCTGAGCGCTCGCTCGGCGGCCTCCGCCCCGACGGCGTGCGCGTCGATCTCCCCGGGCCCACGGCCGATCCCGAGCCCGAGCCCGGTCATCAAGTCCTCGCCCTCCCCCGCGAACGCGGAGGCGTAGCTCCAGGCGGCAGTACTCTCGAAGCTCGCCGAGAAGCCTCCCGAGTTGACCAGCGCGACGGTCTCGGATCCATCGGCGTAGACGGTGTCCTCGACCTGGCTGATTCCCTCGTGGGAGCGAGCAACCCGTTCGACCTCAACCGCGAGCTCGACCTTGCGCGCCGTGTCCCATTCGGAAAAGGCGGGGTCCACAAGTCCCTCGAGCTCGGCGGCACCGCACTCCTCGGGCAGACCAGCGTGCTCGTCGACGTCGACGACCCGCGCGGCCGACTCCGCCAGTTCGGCCAGCCCGGTCACGCCGGCGTCGGAGAGGTCGGTGCCGTAGGCGTAGCCCGGGCGGCCATCGCGCAGGAAACGCAAGCCGATCCCGCGTGCGCCCGAATCGCTGAGGCTCTCGACCGCCCCCTCATAGACCCGGATCTGGAGCGACCACGACCGCTCGACCCAGGCCTCGGCCTGATCGGCACCACGGGCGAGGGCCGCCTCGACGGCGCGCGCACCGATCTGCTCGAGGTCGGGCGCGGCGCTCATGCTGTTCCGCCGACCGTCAGCGCGCGCAGCCGGACGTGCGGCTGTCCGACGCCCGCGGCGACCTGCTGCCCGGCCTTGCCGCAGTAGCCGGTCGCGATCTCGAGGTCTCCCGCAATGCCGTCGATCGCGCGCAGGGCCTCGAGGCCATTGCCGACGAGCGTCGCCCCACGCACCGGAGCCGTCACCCGACCGTCCTCGATCAGGTAGCCCTCCGAGACGCCGAAGACGAAATCGCCCGTCGCGGGCTCGACCTGGCCGCCGCCGAACGAGACCGCGTAGAGACCGCGCTCGACACCGGCGATCAGCTCCTCGGGCGTCGCCTGCCCGGGCGCGAAGAAAGTGTTCGTCATGCGCGGGACGGGCAGATGGCGAAAGGACTCACGCCGGCCGTTGCCGGTCGAAGCGACGCCGTCGCGGCGTGCGCGCAAGAGGTCGTAGAGGTAGGAGGTCAGCTTGCCGTCCTCGAGGATCATCGTCGGCTGGGTCGGGGTTCCCTCGTCGTCGATGCCGTCGCTGCCCCAGGCGTTTCCGCGGCTGCCGTCGTCGTAGGCATGGACGAAGGGCTCCGCGAGCTGGTCGCCCAGCCGACCCGCGTAGACGCTCGCGCGCTTCTGCACGGCATCGGCCTCGAGGCCGTGCCC
>JACCVG010000172.1 GCA_013698335.1 Thermoleophilaceae bacterium | reverse complement strand
GCTTCCGGTCGAGGTTCCAGTCGTGCAGGATGAGCCCCATCGTGATGACGTCTGCGCGCGGTAGCGGGTCGGCGAAGAAGTCGCCTGCAGCCGTTGTGACCCGGTCGGCCACCCCGGCCGCCGCGATCGCCTTCTTGGCGATCGGCTCTACGACCGGCAGGTCGTAGCTGGTGCAGCGCAGGTGTGGGTGGCGGGTCGCCAGCGCCGTGCAGAGCTGGCCCGTGGCGCCACCGACGTCGCAGACGGTCTCATATGGCGAGAAGTCGAATTGGTCCGCAAGCATCTGGAAGTTGCCCATCGAGATGCCGGCCATCGCGTGCATGAACTGCTCCAGGCGATCCGGATCGCTGTAGAGCTCCTCGAACATCCCCACCCCGCTCTGCTTGGCTTCGTTCTGAGGCGCACCCGTCCGCAGCCCCTCGCTCAGATCGGCCCAGAACCGATAGAGGCGCGTGTTGGCCATTTCCAGGATCCCGCCGATGTAGCTCGGTTGAGCCTTGTCGAGGAAAAGCCCGGTCGCTTCGGTGTTGGAGTAGCGCGCCGCGGGCCCTTCGCCGTCCCGCTCGAGGAAGTCGAGCGCCACGAGGGCATCGGGGAAGTCAGGCACGGCCCGATCGTCGAGGTCGAGCGCAGCAGCGATCTCGGCGGCCGTCATCGCCTCGCGACCGAGCCGCGTGAACAGCTCCAGCTCAACCGCAGAAAGCAGGGTCTTGGAGGCCATGAACCCCATTCCGACCTGCATGATGTGGGAGGGATCTGCTCCGACTGGCGGCATCCCGGCTTCCTTTCGGTCGTGTGCTGCGCGACCGTACCTCAAGCCTCGCCGCTGGAGCGGCGGAGCCGATCCGCGCCCGTGCCGCGTTAGCCGTCAGGATGCCCCGATGGACCGTGCCCGCCTCTACGCGCAGAAGCTCTGGTGGTACGAACGCAACCACCACCCGCTGCGACGGTTGCGGATACATCGCCACATGCTGCGTGCGGGTGCATACATCCGCTTCCCGGTGGAGGGCGATGTGCTCGAGGCGCTCGACGACGGTCGGCTGACAATCGGCGCTGGGACGATGCTCGAGCCAGGCTGTTGGCTGACGATCGCCCCGAAGGGCCGACTGTTGATCGGGGAGGGCAGCTTCCTGAACCGGGGGACGATGGTCGCGGTGCTCGATCGGGTCGAGATCGGCGACCACACGATGTTCGCCAACCACTGCTTCATCGGCGATGCCAACCACCGCTACGACGATTCGAGCGTGCCGATCACCTGGCAGGGCTTCGAATCGAAAGGTCCGACAATCGTTGGATCGAACTGCTGGTTCGGCGTCAACTGCGTCGTTACGAGCGGGGTCACGATCGGCGATCGGTGCGTGATCGGATCGAACTCCGTCGTCACAAGCAACCTTCCCGACGGGGTGATCGCGGCGGGCTCGCCGGCGAAGGTGATTCGCGAGATCGAGTTCAAGACGTCCTGAGTCCTTCGCGGCGGTTCGCTCGCGCCACGCCTGGAGCCCGTGTTTTGGCTAGGTTGGGGCGCGATGCCCGAGGGGAGCCAGACATCCGGGGGCGGCAGCCCGGTCCGCGACGCGGCGATAAGGGCTGTGGCCGAGCGGCCGGGGATCGAGCTCGAGCAGCTCGCCAACCAGATTCGTGACGCCGCTGGAGTTCCGATCGCGGCGGCAATCACCGCGGTACGCGCACTCGAGCGCTCCAAGACGCTGACGGCCGAAGGACCGGGGTTCTACCTCGCGGAAGGGGTTACGCCAGCGGTCCGACCATCCGACGAGGATGGGGTCGATGCTCCGTCTGAGGTGCAGGACGGCTCGAGCGACGAGTCCCCCGCCCCCGAGCCGGCGACCCCTGAGCCGCCGACTCCCGCCGCGCCCGACCCGGCCGTGCCGGCCTCGGCGTCACTGCCTGAGCGGCTCTCCGCCGGCGATCCGGACGCGGTCGCGCAGTACCGGAGCGCACGCGAGTCGGCGGTTCACGCGTACTGCTCCCGGGTCTGCGAGATCGAGCTGATCTCTACGGCGGTCGAGTCCGTCTTCGCGGGGTTTGCCGGGGACGTCGCGGCCCGTGAGTTCTCGGCTGCTGATCTCGACCAGGCGCTGCTCCGTCGCACCCGAGCCGAGGCCGCCGGGCGGCGCACCATCAAGTCCGGGCCCGTCCGCCGCGGAGGGCTGCTGAAGAGCCGGCCGCTGCGCGCGATCATCGGTGATGCCGGCTCGCCACAGCCAGCCGAGTTACTCGCGGCAAAGTTCGACGACGCGGAAGCGATCTTCCTCCAGCGCGCGGCGGAGGTCCCGATCGAGGGCCCGGCTGAGCCGGAAGCGGAAGCGATTCCCGTTTCCGTTCCGGCGCCAGAACCGGAACCGGAACCCGAACCCGAACCCGAACCCGAACCCGAACCC
>JACCVG010000171.1 GCA_013698335.1 Thermoleophilaceae bacterium | reverse complement strand
GCTTCTACGGGCGTGGGGACAACGGGCTGGCGCGGCTCGTCGTCGACGAATCGCGCGGCGTGCTCGTCGGCGCGACCTTCACCGGGCCCGATGTCGCCGAGTTCGTCCACGCCGCGACAATCGCGATCGTCGGCGAGGTCCCGCTCGCGCGGCTCTGGCACGCGATCCCGGCGTTCCCGACCCGCAGCGAGGTCTGGCTCAGACTGCTTCAGAAGTACGGCCTGTAGGCGGAGCGGCGGGGATTCACTTCTCCCTAGAAGTGGCCTGTGCGGGGTCAGCTCAAGACGTTCTCTACCCCCGCAATCGCTTCCACAAGCCAAGTCTCCCGGTCGGCGGGTGGTGCCTCCAAGAAGGCGACGGGCATCCGGTGAGCGCGATGAGCTCCCTCCACCAGCGCGCGGCCGCGTTCGAGCGCGCCGGCCTCGACGGTGCCCGACGCCTCATAGACGAAGCCGCGAACCGGGGTGTCGACGAGCGCGCCGAGCAGCGATTCGAGCCGCGGACCGTGTAGCGCGTCGATTGCCTCGGGCTCGCCGACCGCGCTGCCCATCAGCCAGCAGAGCACGGTCACGCCCTCGAGCGCAACCGCGATCGTCGCGAGGCGGTCGGGATTCGCGATCACGGCCTCGGCGCCCGTCGCCTCGATCTGCTCCACGCGCGCGGGGTCTCGGGTCGTGCCACGCACCGCGTAGCCCTGCGCGAGGAGTCTGGTTGCGAGCTCGCGACCACGACAGCCACAGCCGACGACCAGCACGCGCGCCACTTACGGCTTGTCGTCCGAGGCGGCTTGGCGCCGCTCGGCATCCAGCTCGGCGCGCAGTCCGTCCTCGCTCAGCTCGGGCCGCCCACTCGCGCGGCGGCGGCGGTTCTGGGCCTCGAGCATCTGGTCGATGTCGTCGAGCTCGAGCTCGGCTTCGACCTCCGCCGAGCGCGTTGGCTTCCAATCGAGCACCTCCGGCCCGCTCTTCGGGTGGTACACCCCGAGCAGATAGAACGCCCCAAAAGCGAGCGCTCCAAAGCCGAGGATTAGCAGCGTGAAACCGTCCACGCATGGCAGTCTAAGGCTGGGCGGTCGGCGGCTCGAAGACGACCTCGCGGGCGTCCTTGTCAGCGCGCAATCCGTTGAACACGGGGTGGCGGAGCATGCGCTTGGCCGTCCACTCGGTGAACTCGACCTCGTCGCGTTCGAGCCGCAGATCCCAGTGCAACCAGCGCGCGCTGTGCTCCTGCACGACGAAGCGGGGCAGATCACCGGGATGGGGGTCAGGGGTGATCCCCGCAGGCTCGGGCGTCGCGGCGAAGTCGTGCTTTCGCTCGTAGTCGCCCAGCGGCGGCGTCACACGATCGATTTTCCCCGATCGCACCCGGCGTCAATCGCGGTCTGCCAATAGGCGCGCCCGTTGCGCCTCGACGTCGTATGACGGGGCCGGCCAGCTCAGATGCATTTTCTCCAGCGCCTCGATCAGTAGGCGCGTGACGGTCAGGTCGCGGTACCCCTTGTGCTCAGCCGGCACCACGTACCAAGGGGCTGCCTCTGTGCTGCAACGCTCGATCGCATCGCCGTAGGCGCGTAGGTAAAGATCCCAGCGCGCGCGGTCATCGATATCGCTCGGGCTGAACTTCCACTGCTTGGCCGGGCTATCGAGGCGCCCGAGCAGGCGCTTGCGCTGCCACTCGGCGGAGATGTGCAGATAGCACTTCACGAGTTGGGTGCCGCTATCGACCAGCGTCTGCTCGAAGCCGTTGATCAACGCGTAGCGCCGCTCCCAAGTGTCTCGCTCGACGGTCCCCCGAACGCGAGCGGCGACGACATCCTCATAGTGCGACCGGTCGAAGACGCCGATCCTCCCCGGCGCCGGGAGCTGCGCCTTCACTCGCCAGAGAAATTGATGGCGGCGCTCTGCTCGCGTCGGGGGTCCGAAGCTCACGACCTGGACGCCGGCCGGGTCCATCTGGCGGACCACCTGGCGAATAGTCCCTCCCTTGCCGGAGGTATCCATCCCCTGGAGGATCAGCAGCAGACTCCGTGTGCCGCCCTGACGGCCCTCAGCGTAGAGCTGGGTCTGCAGCGTGGCCAGGCGCTCTCCCAAGCTGGCCAGCGCCGCTTCGGCCTTCGCCTTGCCACCCTCGAAGCCAGGCGTAGCGCCTGCGTCGATCCGCTGCAGGTCAATCGGCCCTGCCGCCGCTCTCAGCGAGTCACCCATGCGGGGCGTCTTCTCAGCGCTCGCCGAGCTTCTCCTCGGCCTCCACCGCCCGCTCGTCGTGCCTCGCGGCAGCTGCGCCCGCACGGCTGACGGTCTCGTCGATCTCCTCGGCCTGCGCGCTCGCCTTGGCCTCCGCCTCGCGCTCGGAGGCCGCAAACTGCTCGTGCGCCTTGGCGGCCTCGGCGTGCCGCTCTGCGTCATCGCGCCGTTGCTCGGCCTCCGGCCGCAGCTCCTCGGCACGCGCGAGGTTCGCTTCCGCCTCCTGAGTATGGCCCGCTGCCGCCTGGGCGAGGCGCGCGCGCTCGAGCTCGATCCGTTGCCTGCGCTTTGCCGCCAGCCGGTAGCCGAGAAGCGCGACCACGGCGGCCACGACCAGCGCGACGACGACGATCAGTAATTCACTCATCGAGCCTCCATTCGGTGGATTCCTCTACCTGCGTGCTACCCAGGCTGCTTAGGGATCTACCGGTTGGCAGGCTCGGACCGAGTCTCGGCCGGGATCCTGCCCCGCGCGATACTACGGCGATGTTTCAGCACCCTTCAGGGGTCGACCTGGCTCGCCGCTTCGTCGAAGTGCTCAACGGTCACGACGGCGATGCGTTCGAGGCGCTGCTCGATCCGCAGGTCGTGCTCCACACCGGCCGCGGGCCGAAGCACGGCCGCGCCGCGGCCCGCGCCTGGCTCGGCGGCCCGGGCGAGAACCTGACCTCGTCGATTCAGATCGACTGCTGGGAGAGCTCAGACACGAAGGTGCTCGCCGGCGGAACGCGTTTCTGGCGATGGGTTGAGAACGGCGAGGTCGCCGAGGAGCATCCCTACGCTGCGGTCTGGTGGTTGCGCAATGGCCTCATCATCGAGTGGCGCGCCTACGACTCGATCGACGCGGCCCGCGTCGACTTCGACAGCGGCAGCTAAGGTCCGCGCGATGATCGACTTCGAACTGACCGACGAGCAGCAACTGATCCGCGAGACAGCGGCCGATTTCGCCAACCGCGAGATCATCCCGGTAGCCCGCGAGAACGATCGCGCGCACCGATTCGACACCGAACTGGTCGCCAAGATGGCCGATATGGGCTACCTCGGGGCGATCGTCTCCGAGCAGTACGGCGGCCGCGGGCTCGACTATCTCAGCTACGGGCTGATCGTCGAGGAGGTCGGCCGCGGCGATTCCTCGGCGCGCACGGTCGTCTCGGTGCAGACCTCGCTCGTCTGTTCCTCGATCGAGCGCTGGGGAACCGAGGAGCAGAAGCACGAATGGCTGCCGAAGCTCTGCTCGGGCGAGGCGCTCGGCTGCTTCGGGCTGACCGAGCCGAACACCGGCTCGGACGCCGCCAACCTCTCCACGCGCGCGAAGAAGACCTCCGACGGCTGGACGATCTCTGGGCAGAAGCAGTGGATCTCGATGGGCAACCACGCCAAGCTCGCACTGATCTTCGCCCAGACCGATCCGAAGCTCGGCCATCGCGGCCTGGCGGCCTTCCTCGTGCCGACCGACAGCGACGGTTTCAGCTCCTCGGAGATTCATGGCAAGCTCGGCCTGCACTCCTCCGACACGGCCGAGCTCGCCCTCGACGAGGTGGCGGTCGGGGACGAAGCGCTGCTCGGCGAGATCGGCGACGGGTTCAAGGTCGCGATGTCGGCGCTCGATTCGGGCCGCTTCAGCGTCGCGTCCGGTTGCGTCGGCATCTGCCAGGGCTGCGTCGACGCCTCGGTCGACTACGCAAAGCAGCGCGAGCAGTTCGATCGCCCGATCGCGGGCTTCCAGCTCGTCCAGGCGATGCTCGCCGACATGGTCGTCGACACCCACGCGGCGCGCGGTCTGGTCTGGAAGGCAGGCTGGCTCAAGGATCGCGGCAAGCCGAACACGCTCGAGACCTCGGTCGCCAAGCTCTATGCATCCGAGGCCGCGATCCGGACCGCCAACACCGCGATCCAGGTCCACGGCGGAGCGGGCTATGTCGACGACCATCCGGTCGAGCGCTACCTGCGCGACGCGCGGGTGACGACGCTGTACGAAGGGACCTCGCAGATCCAGAAGCTGATCATCGGTCGTTCGGTGACCGGTATCAACGCGATGGTGTGAGTCTTTGAGCCGGTGCGAGGAGATGCCAGCGAGTCCCGTGGACGCTCCGGTGATCGCCCGCGTGGAGGGCGCGGTCGGGATCGTCAAGCTCAACCGCCCGGACGCGCGCAACGCGCTCTCACAGGAACTCAAGGAGGCCCTGCTCGGACAGATCCGGGTCTGGGACGTCAACCCGGAGATCCGCGCGATCGTGATCGCCGGCGGGGATCACTACTTCGTCGCGGGCGGTGACCTGCGCGCGATGGCCGCTCGCGACCGCGACGGTCCCCCCGATGAGATCGGCGCCGCGTTCTGGCGCGACCTGGCCGCGGTCGAAACGCCGCTCGTGGCAGCTGTCTCGGGATATGCGCTCGGCGGCGGCTGCGAGCTCGCGCTCGTCTGCGACCTGATCGTCGCCTCCGAGACGGCCGAGTTCGGCCAGGCGGAGATCATGGTCGGGATCATCCCCGGGGGCGGTGGCAGTCAGCGGCTTGCTCGGGTGATCGGCAAGCAGCGGGCGATGGAGCTCGTGCTGACCGGGCGCCGGATCGGGGCCGAGGAGGCACACCGTTGGGGGCTCGTCAACCAGGTGGCCGGGAAGAAGGACTGGCTCGAGCGGGCGATCGAGCTCGCGGCGCTGATCGCCGAGCGGCCGGCGGCCGCCGTGCAACTCGGCAAGCAAGCGATCCTCGCCGCTGAGCGCCTCGCGCTGGAAGAGGGACTCGACGAGGAGCGCCGCCTGTTCGAGCAGGCGATGGCGACCGAGGATCGCGTCGAGGGGATGAACGCCTTCCTCGAGAAGCGCCGGCCGGAGTTCAAAGGCCGCTAAAGCCCTAGATCTGCTTGATCAGCTCGGCGATTCGTCGGGCGCGGATCTCGGAGCCCTCGGCCTCCTCCTCGATCCGGTCGACCTGCTCCTGCCGCTCGGCGCGGGGGAGCCGGTTCCAGTCCTCCGCGAGCTCACCGGCATCGAGCTCCAGGCGGAGATCCTCGGGCACCTCCACCTTCTGCAGCCGCTTGTCCACCGGTCGCAGGGTAGCCCGCTCCGCGAACCGGTAGAACTGCGCCCGTGAGCGGACCAATCAGACGACTCGGAGTCGTCGGCGCCGGCACGATGGGCGCGGGCATCGCCCAGCTCGGCGTGAGCGCCGGGATCGAGACGATCCTGCACGACCCGATCCCCGAGGCGCTCGAGCGGGGAGCCGCGCAGATCGGCGCCGGACTCGACAAGGGCGCTGCGCGTGGCCGTTGGACGGAGGCCGAAGCCGACGCCGCCCGCGAGCGGCTGAGCACTGGCTCGGCGCTCGAAGACCTCAGCGACTGTGAGCTGGTGATCGAAGCAGCGCCCGAATTGCCAGACCTCAAGCGCGAGCTGTTCGGCCGGCTGGCGAAGGTCTGCCCCGACGCCGTGCTCGCGACCAACACCTCCTCGATCCCGGTCAGCTCGATCGCGACCGCTGCGGCGAAACCGGAGAACGTGGTCGGGATGCACTTCTTCAACCCGCCCCCGGTGATGAGGCTGCTCGAGGTGATCGCCGCCGACCAGACCGGCGAGCGTGCTCTGGCGCTCGCGCGTGCCACCGGCGAGGCGATGGGCAAGCACGTGATCGTCGCCCAGGACGGCCCCGGATTCCTCGTCAACCGCTGCGGCCGCCCGTTCTACACGGAGGCGCTGCGGCTGCTTCAGGAGCGGGTCGCCGACGCTGCCCAGATCGACCGCATCTGCCGGCTTGCGGGTGGCTTCCGGATGGGGCCTTTCGAGCTGATGGATCTTGTCGGCAGCGACGTCGGCCTGGCGGTCGCCGAGTCGTTCATGGAACTCAGCTACGGCGAGCCGCGTTGGCGGCCGAACCCGATCCAGGCGCGGATGGTCGCGGCGGGACGACTCGGCCGCAAGACCGGCCGCGGCTACTACGACTACTCGGTCGAGCCCTATCGGCCCGAGGATCCGAAGCGCCCCGATGCCGCCTCCGGCCCGCTGCCCGCGCCGGAGGGCCTGATCGACTGCTCGGCACGGTCGCTCGCCGCCCAGCGGCCTGACGGCGTGGGCTTCGTCCGGCTGCTCGAGGCCCCACTCGTGGAGCTGACCCGCGGAGCGGGAACCAGCGACGCCGCTGCCGAGGTCGCCGAGGCCCACTTTCGCTCCCTCGGACTGCTGACCGAATGGGTCGACGACGCACCCGGCCTCGTGATCGGCCGGATCGTGGCCCAGCTCGTCAACGAGGCGCACTTCGCGCTCGGCGAGGGCGTCGGCTCGGAAGCCGACATCGATGCCGCGCTGGAGATCGGGCTCAACCACCCGCACGGCCCGCTGGCCTGGGGCGAGGCGATCGGCCTGCCGGCGGTCCTGGCGACGATTGACGGGCTCTGGCAGGAACGCCGTGAGGAGCGCTACCGGGCCGCACCGCTGCTGCGCCGCCGCGTCGCAAGCCTCCAGCGCTGCTGACCGACTCTTTACTCAACGCTTACGGGAAACCGAGGGAGCGGGTGTAGCGTTGCGGACGACCCCAAGCCTTCAGGAGGACCCTTCCGCATGACCGCCACCGCCGCCCCCGCCCTCTCCGCCGCCGCCGACAAGTTCGTATCCGCCGGACCCCACAAGCTGCTGATCGGCGCAGAGTGGGTCGATGCCGCCGACGGGCGCAGCTTCGAGACGACCGATCCGGCGACCGGGCAGTCGATCTGCTCGATCGCGCAAGCCGGCGCCGAGGACGTCGACCGCGCCGTCCGCGCCGCTCGTGAGGCGCTTGGGGGCCCGTGGGGAACGATGCCCGCGGCGGGCCGCGAGGCCGCGATCCACGCGCTTGCGAACCTGATGGAGGCGAACGGCGACGAACTCGCGGAGCTCGAGGCGCTCGACAACGGCAAGCCGGTCTCGATGGCGAAGTTCGTCGACGTGCAGCTATCGGTCGCGCACCTGCGCTACTACGGCGGCTGGCCGACGAAGATCGAGGGCGAGACGATCCCGGTCGCCACGCCGGACATGCATTGCTACACGCGTAAGGAGCCGGTCGGGGTCTGCGGGCAGATCATCCCGTGGAACTTCCCGCTGCTGATGGCCGCGTGGAAGCTCGGGCCGGCGCTCGCGGCCGGCTGCACGATCGTGCTGAAGCCCGCCGAGCAGACGCCTCTGACCGCGCTGCGGCTCGGCGAGATGGCGCTCGAGGCGGGAATCCCGCCGGGTGTGCTCAATGTGCTGACCGGCGATGGCGAGACCGGGGCGGCGCTCGTCGATCACCCGGGTGTCAACAAGATCGCCTTTACCGGCTCGACCGAGGTCGGGCGGCTGATCGGCGCGACCGCCGGCAAGATGCTCAAGCGCGTCACGCTCGAGCTCGGCGGCAAAAGCCCGAACATCATCCTGCCCGACGCGGACCTCGAGGCCGCGATCCCCGGCTCGCTGCAGGGGATCTATTTCAACAGCGGCCAGGCGTGCAACGCGGGCTCGCGGCTGTTCATCCAGAAGGACCAGTTCGACGACGTCGTCGGCGCGATGGCCGAAGCGGCGAAGGGCATGAAGGTCGGCCCCGGCCTGGACCCGAGCACCCAGCTCGGCCCGCTGGTCTCCAAGGAGCAACACGAGCGCGTGCTCTCGTTCATCGAGTCGGGTCGTGAGCAGGGCGCCGAAGCGGTGGCAGGCGGCGGAGTCCCCGAGGACTCGAACGGCGGCTACTTCGTCGAGCCGACGCTGTTCGCCGATGTCTCCGACGACATGCGGATCGCCCGCGAGGAGATCTTCGGGCCGGTCCTCGTCGCGATGCCCTACGACGATCTCGACGATGTCGCCAGGCGCGCGAACGACAGCGAGTACGGGCTCGCCGCGGGCGTCTGGACCCGCGACCTGTCCAAGGCCCACCAGCTCGCGGCGAAGCTGCAGGCCGGCTCGATCTACATCAACACATGGGCGCCGAGCGATGCCGGGGCCCCGTTCGGCGGCTTCAAGTCCTCCGGGATCGGCCGCGAGATGGGTCACGCCAACCTCGACGCCTACCTCGAGATCAAGACGGTCTGGACCAACATCGCGTGAGCAGATGGCGACCGCTGATCTAACGGTGCTGGCGCTCGGCCGCGGGGATCCGAGCGCCAGCGAGTACGTCGCCGAGATCCAGCGGCGGCTGGCCGCCCAGGACCGGGTCCACTACTCGATGCACGGGATGGGGACCTCGCTGGAGGGAACGACGGAAGACATCCTCGCGGTGGTTGGCGAACTTCACCGCGTTCCCTTCGAGATGGGTATCCCGCGCGTCTACTCGGTGCTCAAGCTCGACGAGCGGGCCGACAAGCCCGACCAGACCAACGCGGACAAGGTCCAATCGGTCGCGCGCCGGCTGGGCTGAGCGCCGCGTAGGATCTACCGATGAGCACCCCACGTGAAGAACGGCTGGCCAACAACGAGGCCTTGTTCCGATTGGCGAACGAGCGGATGGCGGGCTGGGAGGAGCGCCACGTAATCGACGCCGTGGAGGCGTACCTCTGCGAATGCTCCAACCGCGACTGCCGGGAGAAGGTCGCCCTTCACAAGGCGGAGTACGAGGCGGTCAGATCCGGTTCACTGCGATTCCTCATCGTCTCGGGGCACGACATCCCGGACGTCGAGACGGTCGTCGAGGAGCACGGGGAGTGGTCGGTGGTCGCGAAGCCCGCCGAGCTCGTCGAGATACTCGAAGAGAGCGATCCGCGGGTCGACTGACGCTCAGGCGCTGTCGCGGAGCTGGCGCAGCACGTAGTGCAGGATGCCGCCGCCGCTGTAGTAGAGCCACTCGTTCGGCGTGTCGATCCGGACACGGGCCTCGAACTCGATCGGAGCGCCGCCGTCATCGGTCGTGGCACTGACACCGAGCATCCGGGCGCCGTCCTCGAGCGGATCTAGAGTGAAGGTCTCGCGACCGGTCAGGCCGAGCGAGGCGACGTTCTGCCCGTCGGGGAACTGCAGCGGCAGGATCCCCATGCCGACGAGGTTCGAGCGATGGATCCGTTCGTAACTCTCGGCGATCGCGAACCGGACACCGAGCAGCCGCGGGCCCTTGGCCGCCCAGTCGCGCGAGGAGCCCGACCCGTATTCCTTGCCGGCGAGCACGCCGAGCGGGACGCCCTCCTCGGCGTAGGCCATCGCTGCGTCGTAGATCGAGGTCTGCTCTCCTCCCGGGAGCTTGATCGTGATTCCGCCCTCGGTCCCGGGCGCGAGCTGATTGCGCAGCCGCACGTTCGCGAAGGTCCCGCGCATCATCACCTCGTGGTTGCCGCGTCGCGAGCCATACGAGTTGAACGCGCCCTTCTCGATCCCGTGCTCGGTCAGGTACAGGCCGGCAGGGCCGTCGGCCTTGATCGCGCCGGCGGGAGAGATGTGGTCGGTCGTGACGCTGTCGCCGAGCAGCGCGAGGATCCGCGCGCCCTCGATCGGATCGAACCCGCTCGGCGAATCGGCCGGCATGCCCTCGAAGTAGGGCGGGCGCTTGACGTAGGTGGAGTCGCCGTCCCACGCGTAACGATCTCCTTCCAAGATCTCGAGGCTGTTCCAGTTGTCATCGCCCTCGAAGACCTCGCCGTAGCTGCGGCGGAACATGTCGGACTCGACGGCGCGCTCGATCTCCGCGTGGATCTCGGCCTGCGTCGGCCAGACATCGGCGAGGTAGACCGGCTCACCGTCGTTCCCGGTCCCGAGCGGCTCGGTCGTGACGTCGATGTCCATCCGGCCGGCAAGCGCGTAGACAACGCAGAGCGGCGGCGAGGCGAGGTAGTTCATCTTGATCTCGGGGTGGATCCGGCCCTCGAAGTTGCGGTTGCCCGAGAGCACCGAGCAGACGGCGAGGTCGCCCTCCTCGATCGCCGCGGAGATCTCCTCGGGCAGCGGTCCAGAGTTCCCAATGCAGGTCGTGCAGCCGTAGCCGACCAGGTTGAAGCCGAGCGTCTCGAGCGGCTCGGTGAGCCCGGCGCGGTCTAGGTACTCGGTGACGACCTTGGATCCCGGGGCGAGGCTCGTCTTGACCCACGGCTTGCGGCGTAGGCCGCGCTCGACCGCCTTCTTGGCGACCAGGCCGGCCCCGAGCATCACCGACGGGTTCGAGGTGTTGGTGCAGCTCGTGATCGCCGCGATCACGACCGTGCCGTGGCCGAGCCGGCAGGCTGTCCCGTCCGACAGGGTGGTCGGGACGAGGCTCTCGGTGACCTCGGCCGTGGTCGCGGTCGCTGCCCCGCGGTCGGCGTGCGCGTCTCCGGACGAGGCATCGCTGGCGGCCGACGGCGGATCGCTGGCGGGAAA
>JACCVG010000163.1 GCA_013698335.1 Thermoleophilaceae bacterium | reverse complement strand
ATTCACTACGTCCTCTCCTACAACTGGGCAGCGAGCGGCGACGATCTCGGTAGCGCGGCGGTTTACTCGCGGCTGGAGCCCGACGAGGCGATCCAAGAAGTTGAACCCATCCTTGAAACACTGCGCGATCCTCTGGACTGACCGCAGGTAATGGCGATTAGCCGCGGCGCGCGCCCGAAGCCCCAGCCTAAAGCAGCCCCGCCCGCACGCCGGCGCCGGCCTGGGCTGCCGTTCACCTCGGCGCGCTTGCCCCCCAGTGTGGCCATTCTCGACCGCGCGGCGAGAGTCGGTCCCAAGAAACCGCGGGGCGGCTGATGGTTCACTCGCGCGGCGAAGGCACGGCAGGCGAGAGGTAGTCCGATCGGCGAATCGACTGCACGAGGGGCTCGATCCGCGGCATCATCTCGGACTCGTACTTCTCGGAGTACACGAACACGCCTAGCAGCCGCTGGTCTTGCCGCCGCTCGGGCTCGGGCCACAGGTATCCGAGAATCGGTGGAGGGAGCCCCTCGTTGGATGGCCCCAGTAGGCGACAACGAGCGCCGAACCACGGCCAGTTGTCAACCACGTGGACGGTCGGATCGTTGCCGTGGTACGGGAGGCCTCCGAGCAGATCGACTCCGCCCACCCGGCCGGCACCAGCTCGAACACCGTCGGCACAGCGCTTTCTGGCAAAGTCGGCGAACGAAGTGAGTCTCGAGCGCAGCGGCGGATCCATATTCTCCGTCGAGATCGCCGCGACCACGATTGCTGACTCGGGTCGCGAGCGTCCCTTCCGCTGTTGATAGAACATTGACCAGCGAACGTATCCATCAGCGACCGGCCCTTGCTGGTCGATCTCCCGCGCGTGACGCCAACGCAGGCCTGAAGCAGCGCCGGGAACTTGATCAAAATCGATCACGAGCCCGAGGTGGTCCGAATCGAACGACGCTCGCGGCAGCTCGGGATCCGCTGGCTCGGTCTTCTTCGAGCACCCCGCCAGAATGCACACCGCCAGCACGGCGCATGTACGCAGAGACGCCCGCTTCCGCCGTCCGTTGCAGCTGCTCAGCTCGTAGCCGCGTGTGCGGGGGGTTTTCTTCGCGAGCATCGGAAACCCAGCGTAGACCGCGCCCGGACTGAAAACCAGGGGGCCGGGCACTTGACTTAGCGACACTATTAGACACAAGGTAAACGCGTGAGCCCCGGCCGTTCTCGTCATGACCTCTGGGCCAAGACCCAAGCGGTGATCGATGCACTCGCGAAGCCGGCGACCGCGGCCGAGCTGGGGCGCTGGCGGCAGCGGTGCGAAAACTTACTCTAAGGGGCCGCTCCCGACCGGTCTTGGAGTAATTCTCCGCAGCTCCGCCGTCACGCGCGGCTGGTCGTTCGGCGCTTCCTAGCGACGGCCGGGGGCGTGAACGGGGGGCGAGGTGGCGGGGCAGAGGCGGCCGCGCTCCGCGGACCGAGGTAGCGGTAGAACGTCGCCCGCGAGATCCCCAAGGTCTCGCAGATGAAGCCCGGCGCGTTGGCTGGGTCCCGGGACAGCCTTCGCAGAAGGCCCACCTGCTTGTCGTCGAGCACGCGCCGCCGACCACCGCGGCGCCCGCGAGCTCGTGCCGAGGCGAGGCCCGCCATCGTCCGCTCGCGGGTGAGGTCGCGTTCGAACTCAGCCAGGGCGCCGAAGACGTGAAAGATGAGCTTCCCGGCGCTCGTGGTGGTGTCGATGTTCTCGTGCAGCGAGCGGAAGCCGACGCCACGCGCCTGGAGCTGGCGCACGGCTTCGATGAGGTGGCCGAGCGAGCGGCCGAAGCGATCCAGCTTCCAGACCACCAGGGTGTCGCCCTCGCGGGCATAGGCCACGGCGGCGCTGACGCCGGGCCGCTCGGCCTTCGTCCCGCTGGCCACGTCGGTGAAGGTGCGGCGGCACCCGGCCTGCTTGAGCGCGTCCATCTGCATGTCGAGGTTCTGGTCGCTGGTCGAGACGCGCGCGTAACCGATGAGCATGGTGCGCAGCGTCTCAGAACTCGTGGCCGGCATCGAGTATCGAGCGGCTGATTTCGAGACGGGTTGAGAGGCAGAAAAGGGAGCCATTCCGACCGCCAGGACGAGCCCTCGGCTACCCTCCCGCAAACCACCGTTTGTGAGGCGACCGTGCCCGACCGCTCGTACCCCGAGGTGCCCGCCGACCCAGGCGACGAGGAGCTCGCCCGTGACTGGACGCTCTCGGCCGCCGACCAGGCCGAGGTCCTCCGCTGCCGCGGTGACGCGAACCGCCACCGCTTCGCGGTCCAGCTCTGCGCGCTGCGTGCGCTGGGCCGCTTTGTCGACGACTTCGCCGCGGTGCCAGTGCGCGTCGCCAACCATGTCGGCCGGCAGCTCGGGCTGCCGCCGTCGCTGTTCATGGAATCGACGGATCGCGCAGCCACGGCCACCGAGCACACCCAGCGCATCCGCGAGTACCTCGAGTGCGGCGCCTTCGATGCCGCGGCCCAGGAACGGCTCAAGCAATGGATGAGTGACCGGGCGGCCGAGGGGATCTTGCCGACGCCGCTGCTCGCGCTGGCCGTCAACGCGCTGCGCTCGTGGCGAGTGGAGCTCCCGGCCCGTTCGACGCTGGAACGCCTGGCGGGCGCAGCCTCCGCGCGTGGCGAGGAGGAGACGTGGCGCCGGGTTGGCGAGCGCTTGCCGCCCGAATTCTGTGCGGCCGTCGACGCACTGATCGGCAAGGGGGACCATCGCTCCCCGTTGTTTCAGTTCAAGCAATACCCGCCCGAGCCGAAGGCTGCGGCCATCAAGGACTACCTCGAGCGCTTCGAGCGGCTGCGCGCCATCGGCGCCGACCGCGTCGACTTCTCCGGCCTGCAGCCTGACCTGCTCGCGCACCTGGCCGAGCTGGGCCGCCGTTACGACGTCAAGGAGCTACGTCGGTTCGCACCAGCCAAGCGCCACGCCTTGGTCGCTTGCTTCCTTGCCGACGCGCAGAAGACCACCCTCGATCACCTCGTCGAGATGAACCGCGGATTTCTGACGACCATGCATCGCCATGCGCGGAACGCCGTCGAGGAACGCCATCGAGAGGTGCGCCAGCGCGCCAACAAGGGGCTGACCACCGTGCTTCGCGCCCTGGAGGTCGCACTCGACCGCTCTCGCCCGGCCGAGGCGAGGCTCGCCGAGCTCGACGGCGACGAGGCGACGTTGCGCGAAGCCGTGGCGACCTGCCGCGACTTCCAGGCGCTCGCCGATTACGGGCTGCTCGACGAGCTCAAGAACCGCCACAGCGGGCTCAAGCGCTACCTGACCGGCTTCCTCACGCTGCCGTTCCGGGGCGAGCGAGGTGCGGAACCGCTGCTCGCCGCCCTCGAACTGGCGCGCAAGCTCAACGCCGGCGAGGTCGAGCGGCTGCCGGCCGACGCGCCCGTGCAGTTCGTCCCGGCGGGCTGGCGCGGCGCACTGCTCGATGACAGCGGCCGGCCGGACCGTCGCCTGTGGGAGATCGCGCTCGCGTTCGCGGTCCGCGACCGCCTGCGCTCGGGCGATCTGTTCCTCGCCGAGAGTCGCCATCACGTCTCCTTCTGGAACCTCGTCTACGCCGCCGACCTGTGGGAGAAGAAACGCGCCGCGGCCTACGGCGAGCTCGACCTGCCCAACGAAGCGGACCGTGCGCTCGACAAGCTCCGGGCCGAGCTCGGGCAGGCGGCCAGCGCTCTCGCGGCTGGCCTCGACAGCAACCGCTTCGCCACCCTGCGCGACGGCCGGCTCGAATATTCCGTCCGCGACGGGATCAACGAACCCGAGCGCGTCGGCCAGCTCCGGCGCGTGATCGAGGCGCACTTGCCGCGCATTCGCATCGAGGACCTGCTCCTCGAAGTCGATTCGTGGTGCGGCTTCACGCGCGAGCTCCTGCCGCTCGGCGGCTACCAGCCGCGCGCCGACAACCTCTACGCCGCGCTCCTCGCCGCCCTCGTCGCGCACGGCACCAACCTCGGGATCTCGACCATGGCCCAGAGCACGAAGGGAATCGGCATCGACCTCCTACACCACATCTCGCAGTGGTATCTGCGGCAGGACACGCTGCGCGCGGCCAACCGCGTGCTCGTCGACTACCACCACCGGCTGCCGCTCTCGTCGGTGTGGGGCGATGGCGTGTCGTCCTCATCGGACGGCCAGCGCTTCGGCGTGCAGGCGAGCTCGCTCCTGGCCTCGTTTTACCCGCGCTACTTCGGCTACTACGACCGCGCCATCACGGTCTACACCCACGTCTCCGACCAGTTCACGGTGTTCGCCTCGCGGGCGATCTCCTGCTCGCCTCGCGAAGCGATCTTCGTGCTCGATGGCCTCCTCGAGAATGACACCATCCTGCGGCCGCGCGAGCACTACACCGACACCCACGGCTTCACCGAGCAACTGTTCGGCCTCTGCTACTTGCTCGGCTTCTCATTCATGCCGCGGCTCAAGGACCTCAAGGACCAGCAGCTCTACAAGCTCGACCGCTCCGACTTCGGCGAGCTCGGCCCCATCTTCCGCAGCAGCGTCGACGTCGCGCTGATCCGCGAGCAGTGGGACCAGCTCGTGCGGGTCGCCTCGTCGCTGCGCAACCGCACTGCCCCCGCGCACGTCGTGCTCGAGCGCCTCGCCGCGAGCTCGCCTACGGATCGACTGGCCAAGGCCCTGACCATGCTGGGGCGCGTCGCGAAGACGGCCCACATCCTGCGTTACGCGCACGACGCCAAGGTGCGGGACCGCGTGCAGTTGCAGCTCAACCGAGGTGAGTCCCGCCATGCGCTGGCCCGGCGCCTCTTCTTCGCCAACCAGGGCGCGTTTCGCTCCGGCGACTACGAGGAGATCATGAACAAGGTGAGCGCCCTGTCGCTCCTGTCGAACGCCGTGCTGGTGTGGAACACCGTCCGCATGGCCGAGATTGTTCGGAGCCTTGAGGAGGCCGGCCAGGTCGTCGCCCGCGAGGACTTGGCCCGCATCTCGCCTCTTCACCGAGCACACGTAATCCCGAGCGGAACCTACCACTTCGACCGCCAAGCCGAGGAGGACCAGCCCTTAGAGTAAGTTTTTACACCGCTGCCGCCAGCGCCCCGATCCCGGAACGGCCCCGGCAAGACGTGCCGAGCGTCGGCCTCGAAGAACTCGGCCGGCGTGAACGCCCTTCGCTGGTACATCCGGACCCACCAGGCGTTCGGCGCCGCCGGCGCGCGCAGCTCGAGCACATGAACCACCGGCGCCGCCTTGGGCGCGCCCGATGCGACCACCACCAACTGGCC
>JACCVG010000157.1 GCA_013698335.1 Thermoleophilaceae bacterium | reverse complement strand
CGTGTCTCAGCTTGCGCCGAAACCTGTCTATGACATTAGCGCCGCCCTGCGCCACGTCAAGCCCTGTGGACGAACGTCCCCGCAGTTTCCGGGAATCAGATTCCGCCTCCAGAACTGGTAGTCGCGTCCGAGCCTGAGGGCTACGAAGGTGCGGGCCGGTCGGAGTACGCGTGCCGAAATTCTGGTGGCCGGCGATGCAATAATCTGGCTCAGGATGTCGCGGGAGCTCGTCGATCTGGTCCTCGAAGGTTATGAATCCTGGAATCGCGGTGACAGCGCCTGGGTCCTCGATCACATGTCCCCGGACGTGGAATGGCACACGCCCTCAGAAGACCCCGACCCGGGAGTCTTCCGGGGGCACCGGGGGGTGGAGCGATTCTGGGCCCAGTGGCGCGAGCTTTTCGGCCTGATCTCGTTCCGCCCCATCGAGGCCATCGATGCCGGTGACGCCGTGGTGATCGTGGCGCGCCGGTTCGGTCGCGGTAGCGCGAGCGGGGTCGAGGTCGAGGAAGGGAGTCCAGGTTTTCAGCTTCGAGCGCGGCGTCTGCGTGAGAGTTGCCGAGCACTACGACCGCCAAGCTGCGCTCGAATCGATCGGCGCCGCGCCGGATCTCGAGGCCGTTAGGGTGAGCGTCAGTTACTGACCCGCCGTGACGTTTTCCTGAGGCACCTCCTCCTCCAACGGCCTGATCACGCGTTGTCAGCGGCCTTCTGTTTGCCCTTGGCGGTCTGGGACCACGTGGCTTCCGGGTCACTCTTGTCGCTTGCCTGCGTGGAGATCAGATCGTGGCTTGCTGCATTCTCAAATGCCTTCGCGAATTCTTTCGAGCCAGTCTCGGCTCCGAGCGCCTTGGCCAGCTGCTCCTTGGTCGAGCCCTCGCCAGCCTTTTCCGCGATGTCGTACTTGTTGAAACCCATGGGGTGCTCCTTCTGTCGGTGCCAGTGGGCCGGGGACTCGCTCTCACCGAGGGGTTACCCGGGCAAGGAGAATTACAAGCGCCCTATAACAACGCTTACGGAGATCCCGCCTGGGTGCCCCGCGCGATAGTCGCGCGATTGTCCAAACCGCCCGCACCGGGCCCTTTCCCCCTTATTGCAGGAACGAGCGGCCTGCGGTGCATGCCGTGATTCGGCGCGAAGGCCCTGCGTATGATGGATTTTAGCGGAGGGGGAGGGATTCGAACCCTCGGACGAACCTAAGCCCGTCAACGGTTTCGAGCGCGTTAATGGTGTGGAAGCCCGTGCACAGGTGCCGGTAAGAGGTCGTGTGGTCGCACTCGGCCCCCCAGCCAAGGGAATAGGGGTGTAGATCTCCCCCGTAGCGCCACCTGGCAATGCTCGGGAAAGGACTACGGGTCAACCGCGACAGAGCGCCCGTCCCGCGGCTAACATTCTGCCGATGGGGAGACGCCGCAGGATGCGACCGCTCGCGGTGTCGTTTGCCGTCGTGATGGCGCTCACCGCTCTGGCACCGCTCGATGCGCCCGCCGTCGGCGTGCCCGATCCCACGGCGACAGCCGGGCACGACAGCGACCCGATCATCCTCACCGGTCGCGACTTCACGACCTGGTCGGCGCGCTCGAACTTCACCTTCAAGCTGCCGCTGACCGACCTCGCCGACTGCGCCCCCGGGATCGACCCGTCGGGCTTCGGTGACGGCCTCGGTTTCCTGACGACGCCCGATGACTGTGCTCACAACAACTACGTCGAGCCCGAGCTCGACACCCAGCGCCATGCACCGCAGGAAGGGACTCCGATCGCGCGTCTCCTCGGTTACCACTGGGATGCGGCAAGCGGACGCTTCGAGCAGATCCCGTTCCAGGTCGACGAGGTGTTCACCCGCTACCTGGACAACTCGGCGTCGGGCTTCGCTCCCTACTCGGGCCAGGACCAGCACACGACCTACGCCTTTGAACGCGAGGGCTTCCGCTACCGCGACGAGGACCCCGACAACCCCTGCATCGCCGAGCCGGAGTCGGACGTCATGGAGGACCCGGTCAAGGGCCTCGACGACAATGACGAGCTCGCCTTCATGGCGAAGGACGCAGGCCCGGCGGCACCGGCCGATGCGGTGCTGCCCGACGGGCTCGACGAGGCCCGCGCGGTCCGGATCGTCGACCCGCGCGACCCGGGCACCACCTCGTTCGTCTACGTGATGAAGGCCGCCGCCGGTGGTCCTGAGGCCAAGTTCGACAAGACAAACGGCTACGTGGACTACGAGCGCGACGCGAACGCCGACACCTTCGAGAAGTCCGAGTCGAGCTACGACAACTACGGCAACGCCCCGCGAGGCAAAGTCTGCGACGAGGAGGGCAACGTCGTGACCGGCGAGGACGGCAAGCCCCTCATCGAGCGCCGCCGTCCGCGCGACTACGCCTGGATAACCACCGACCGCTACCGCTTCCGCTACGACGGCCGCTGGCTGATGACCCAGATCCGAATTTCCGACGATGGGGGTGAGACTTACGGCCCCGACGTCATCGACCGCTGGAAGGCCCGCGCCTTCGCGCAGGATCCGGGATCCGAGACGCCGTGCTGCGGCTACGAGGAGGAAGACACCAACTGGGGCGGTTCGAGCACGTTGCTGGGCGAGCTGAGTGGGCCGGTCCGGACGGTCCGCGAGACCTGGGGCGCGGACTCGGGGACCAACGTCATCCGCCGCGAGACCTTCTACAGGCGCGAGTTCCAGCAGAAGACCTGGCTGCGCGTCCACCCGATTCCGCCACTCGATGGCATCTACGCCCAGTGGGATATGGCCGCCGGCCGGATGACCCGCTTCTACAACCCGTCGGTCCCGAACGGCGTCGCTATCGACGGCCGGAACGACGAGGTCTTCGGCAACCTCGACGACCCCTGCAACGTCAATTACGACGAGAACGACACGAGTGAGTTCGACCAGGGCTACCGCACCCTCTCGCGCAGTCTTCAGCTATGCGAGCTGCCCTACCACCAGAGCGTCGATCTGGTCGACCCAACCTTCACAGACCTCAACGTTGCGCTCGGGTGGAGCGAGACCACGGGACCGCACGGCACGATCGTCGACCGCTACAGCGCGAGCACCAAGGACGTGTCCCCCGGTGGGTCGGCCCAGTCACTACTTGCTGTCCCGTACTACCGCGATGACTCCTGCTTCGACGACGGCACCGGCCTCGACCCCGGCCCCAAGCTCAACCTGCGCTCAGGCGACGAACCGCGTGAGACCGCCGATGGAGATCCGCGACGGTGCTGGACGCCGGAGGACGGGATTCCCGACGGCGGCGACGACTTCTTCCAGGGTTCGATCGGGACCCACGGGCTCCACATCCTCACCGTTGCCGAGTCGGACAACGCGCGGCTCCAGGTTCCGCTGACCGAGATCGTGGGCGACCAGCGACTCGTGATCCTTGCGGGCGAGCAACCGAACGTGGGCGAGACCTACGGCCGCGGATTCGAGAACCCGCTGGTGGCCGTGGTCGAACCTGTCGCGGTCCCGTCCGTCGGCGAGGGCCTGAATCCGCCGCCGCCGCCGCCGAATCCACCGAAGCCGGACCCCAGGCCGAAGCCGGACCCCGGCTCGGACCCGGCGCCGAAGCCGGACCCCGAGCAAAAACCCGGGTCGAAGCCGGACCCGAAGCCCAAGCCCAGGGAGCACGATCAAAAGAAGCACCGGGACCGCCACGAGCACACGCACCGGCACGGCAAGGGCAAGAAGAAGCACACGCACCGGCACAGCCACGCGCGCGCGCATCGCCGCCAGAACGGTCACGAGCACCACTCGAAGCGCCGCTAGCCCCGCGCTAGCTGGTCGGCTCGCAATCGGTCCAGCCGAGTGCGCTACCCGACTGAGTTGTAAGTCCGAAGAAGAAGCCGCCTACCGCCGCTTACGTATCCCGCCGCGCGATAGTCGCGCGATCGTACAAACCGCCCGCACACGGCCTGTTCGCTGCCTGCCACTAGAACGTGACTCAGCCCTGCCGATGAAAGCCGCAGGAGAAGTCCCTGCACACGGCGACTTCAGCGGAGGGGGAGGGATTCGAACCCTCGAAGGAGCCTAAACCCCTTAACGGTTTTCGAGACCGCCCCGTTCAACCGCTCCGGCACCCCTCCGGGATGTCCTGGGAGTGCGACGAGGCGCCGCTCCCGGAGCGGGGTCTAGGCTAGCGATCCAAGCCACGAGGCGATTGCCCGGCCGATCTCCGGACCCGAGTCCTCCTGCACGAAGTGAAGTCCGGGCACGGTCACCTCTTGTTGATCCGGCCAGGTCCGGCAGAACTCCCGCGCGGCACCCCTGAGGATCGCGCCCGGCTCGGCGTTGACGAAGAGCTTCGGGATCCCGGGCGCCTTGGGGAGCCACTCGGCGTAGGCCGCGACGATCTCGTGGACGTCGGCCGGCTCGCCGCCGATCGGGATCTGGCGGGGCCAGGTGAGAGTGGGAAGACGATCGTCGCCCGCTGCCGCGAACGGCCGGCGATACTCGTCCATCTCCTCCGGCTCCAGCGTTCTCATGATTGCCCCAGGGAGAACGCCCTCGACGAAGACGTTCTGGTCGAGCACCATCTCCTCACCGGCCGGCGAGCGGAAACCCTGGAACACCGGCCTGACCGACTCGGGCCAGTCGCTCCAGTCGGGAATGGGGGCGACGATGGCCTCCATGTAGGCGATCCCCCGCACCCGCCCGGGGTTGCGCCTGGCCCAGTCGAAGCCGAGCGCACTGCCCCAATCGTGGATCACGAACGTGATGTCCTCCCCAAGGTCAAACTGGTCGAGCAGCGCGTCCAGGTACCGCCGGTGGCACACGAACGTGTAGCGGTCGGCCTCCTCGGCCTCGAGCTTGTCCGAATCACCCATGCCGATCAGGTCCGGCACGATGACGCGACCGAGACCCGCCAACTCCGGCAGTACCGACCGCCACAGGTAAGACGACGTCGGGTTGCCGTGGAGCAGCACGATCGGCGCGCCCTCACCCTGCTCGACGTAGGCCATCTTCCGGCCTAGTACTTCGACCCGCTGCTTCGAATCGCTCCAGCCCCCCATCAGATCCGTCTCCTCGTAGGTCTTCGGATCAAGCCGCGCGGGCCTCGGTCGCCAGCTCGGCCACGTGCTGGGCCACTGCTTCCGGCTGGTCCTCCTGAAGGAAGTGCTTGGCGTCGACCGTGTGCACGCGATCGACTCCGGCGCTGCGCCGGGCGGCCTCGCCCATGGTCTCGAGCTTGAGCGCCGGGTCTTGGGCACCCCAGAGGACGCGGATCGGGTAGTTGGCCGCCCGCAGCGTGCCCACGTAGAGGTCCTCCTTTTCCTTGGTCCGCTCGAAGCCACGCATGATCTTGAGGAACGCCTTGCCGCGGTCTACGCCTTTCAACAGGTCGACGTACGCGGCGAGCTCAGCAGCTGGGACCTTGGACATGTCCCCCACGCCCGCGTTCCACATCAGCGCGCGCCAAGCCGGGCCGTTCAGGGCGGCGAGGTAAACCTCGCCGATCCCACGCATCGAGAACGGCTCCATCATCCACGGGCGGTGGAAGCTCTCAACCTCGATGAGCGTGTTGAGGATCAGCATCGAGCGCACCCGGTCGGGCATCGCGGCGGCGATCTCCAAGCCGACGGGCCCGCCGATGTCATGAATCACGAGGTGAAAGCGGTCGAGCCCCAGCGCATCGACCGCGGCGATCGCGAACTTGCCGAGCCCGGTCCAGGTGTAGTCGTAGTCCTCGGGCCGGCCGGCGAGGCCAAGGCCCGGCAGGTCGAAGGCCACTCCCCGCAGGCCGCGTGCCGCCAGCTCGGGCACGACCTTTCTGTAAAGAAAGGAGGAGGCCGGGACGCCATGGACGCAGACGACCGGCTCGCCATCACCTTGGTCGAGGACGAACGAGCGGACTCCGCCGGCGGTGAACTCGCGCCCCGAGGCCTTGTGGCGTTCGATTACCTCGGCGCGGGCTCCCATGTCGGGACAGCCTACCCTGGTGCGGATCGGGTACTCAATCTACGATGCCGGACTGCGGACCGTCGCGCCGGAACCTGAGAGCCCCGACCTGCGTCAGGTGCTGGCGGCGGTCGGCGTATCGAAGGCGAGCTCGGAGCGGGCGACCTTCGGGGCCTCAATCCCGATCCGCCGCGTGATCCCCCAGAGGCGGGCGAGCTCGGGGTAGAGCACCGGCTTGCCGCTCGTGATCAGCGCGGCCGAGACGGCGCGCTCGGGGTCGGCCCAGCCAAGGACGTTGGTGAAGCCGAGGTGGCCGAAGGCGAGCTCGGTGTCGGGCCCCCAGAGGCTGATCGCCTGGGCGCCGAGGATGAAGCCGTTGCCGTGGCGCAGCGGCGCGCCGAGCGTGAAGTCGAACTCGCGGAAAGACTGCTCGGTGATCGCGCGGCGAATCGTGCGCGGCTCGAGGATCCGGGTTCCGTCGAGCTTTCCACCCGCACGCAGCAGCTCGAAGAAGCGCGACAGCTCGTTGCCGGTCGTCACGACGTTGCCGGCGGGCACGATCGCCGTCAGGAAGCGCGGGTCGTTGGAGACCCGCACGACCTCCTCGACCGGGACGCCGAGTGCGCGCGCGAGCAAAGTCGAGACCGGCGGAACGAGCGGCGCGCCGGTCGCGTAGCTGAGCCCGACCTCGCCCACGTCCTCGGGCGCGACGCCGTAGTTGCCCCAGCGGAAGCCTAGTGGGTCGAGGATCTCCTCGGCCAGCACCGCCCGGATGTCCTTGCCCGTCACCCGCCGCGCGACCTCACCGAGGATGAACCCGCCCGAGATCGCGTGGTAGGAGAGCAGTTTGCCCGGCCGCGAGAGCGGCTTAGCGTCGCAGAGGACGTCGAGGATCATCTGCTCGTTGCCGACGTTTTCGAGGTCGAGCACCGCCCCCGGGAGGTTCGGCACCCCGGCGCGATGAGAGAGGACGTGCTCGATCGTGATCGCGTCCTTGCCGTGGGTCCCGTATTCCGGGATGTACTCGGCAACCCGATCGGCGATGTGGAGCTTTCCCTGCTGGTCGAGCAGGTGGATGACGGTCGCGGTGATCGCCTTCGCCGCCGAGTAGATCACGAACGGTGTCGCGGGCGTTGCGATCTCGGCCTCCTCACCGCTCTCGCCGGGCCCGTTGCCGCGTGAGTGACCGATCGAGCGGTCGATCAGGACCTCGCCGTCGCGGCGCAGGCAGAGCTGGATCGCCGGGTGGGCGCCGCTTCGGTAGAGCGATTCGACCGCCTTCCAGATGCGCTCGACGCCCTCCTCGGTCATCCCGCCGTACGAGGGATCCACCTCCTCGCCGAAGCGGGTGACCGATTCGAGGTCTCGCGGAACGTCGATCCGCCGCAGGAGATCAGGCACGAGCGGCAGACGGGGCAGGCTGGGGACGCGCCTCACCCGCAGCACACTATTCTCCCCGGCCGTGGGGCAGCGCGTCCATATCCAGCAGGAGTTCGATGTGCCGGTTGAGCGTGCCTACGCCTACCTCGCCGAGCACGAGAACCTCGGCACGGTCTTCGGTCTCAAGGTCGAGCGGGTCCAGGACGGAGACACGGAGCGCAATGGTGTCGGGAGCGTGCGCCGGCTCAGCGTAGGCGGGGTTGCGCCGTTCGAGGAGACCGTCACCAAGGCGGTCCCGAGCGAGCTGATCGAGTACCGAATCAGCAAGGGCAGCCCGTTGCGCAACCACCTCGGAACGATGCGCTTCGCAGCGCTGCCGGGCGATCGCTCACAGCTGGACTACACGATCGTCTTCGGCGCAGCGGTTCCCCTGTTGGCGTCGGTCGTCAAGCGCGGACTCGAGTCGGGCCTAAAGCGCGGCCTGCCGAAGGTCAACAGCTACGCCTGAAGCACCCAGGGCTCGGCGGGCAGCCGGTTCGGGTCGAACCGCTCCAGTAGCTGGTCGGTCGTAACCGGTTCGCCGGGATCGGCCAGTCCGAGGCTCGCCGCGAGCATTGATAGGACTATCTCCGGTCGCTCCGCGCGATCGGCGAGCGTGACCGCGCCGTGCCGTTTCGCGAGCCTCGTGCCGTCCGGGCCCAGCACTAGTGGGACGTGGGCGAAGCTGGTCGAGCGCTCGTGGCCGAGCAGCCGGGCGAGCAGGATCTGCCGTGGGGTCGAATCGAGCAGATCGGTGCCCCGGACGACCAGATCGATCTTCTGCTCGGCGTCGTCGACCACGACCGCCAGCTGGTAGGCGATCACGCCGTCCCCGCGCCGCAGGATGAAGTCATCGACCCGTCCGCTGACCGGCCCGCGCAGCATGTCCTCGAAGCCGACCGCAGCTTCGCCGGCGCGTAGTCGGAGCGCGGGCGGGCGGGCACTGGCCCGGCGAGCTGTCCGCTCGCCGTTCGAGAGATCGCGACAGGTCCCCGGGTAGGCGCCCTCGGGGAGATCGCCGTGCGGAGCCGACGGCGCCACCCGGATCTCCGCTCGCGTGCACCAGCACTCGTAGACGAGCCCGGCGTCCGCCAGCTGCTGAAGGGCGGCGTCGTAGAGCCCGATCCGCTCGGACTGGCGAACGGGATCACCGTCCCAGTCGAGCCCGAGCGCCCGCAGATCCTCGAGCTGCCCGGTGTAGTGGTGCTCGCGTACCCGGCCCTCGTCGAGATCCTCCATCCGGATCAGGAAGCGGCCGCTGTTAGCACGCGAGAACAGCCAGGCCGCAAGCGCCGTGCGGAGGCTGCCGAGATGCAGGTCGCCCGTCGGGCTGGGAGCGAAGCGGCCGTCGGCCAAAGCCGCTTACCGCCGCTCGGCGAAGAACGCGCGCAGCAGCTCGGCCGACTCCTCCGCGAGCAGCCCTCCGGCGACCTGCGGGCGATGGTTGAGCCGCGGTTCGGCGAGCGCGTCGAGCACACTGCCGGCGGCGCCCGCCTTCGGATCGGTGGCCCCGAACACGACCCGCGGGACGCGCGCCAGCACCAGCGCGCCCGCGCACATCGTGCACGGCTCGAGGGTCACGTAGACGGCGCAGTCATCGAGCCGCCATCCGCCCACGACACGGGCGGCCTCGCGCAGCGCGAGCACCTCGGTGTGGGCCGTCGGATCGCCGCGCAGCTCGCGCTCGTTGGTGGTCGCGGCGATCACCTCTCCCGCGCGCGCGATCACGCAACCGACGGGCACATCGCCGTGGTCGGGCGCGCGTTCGGCCTCGCGCAAGGCGAGCCGCATGAAGTACTCATCGCGCGGGAAGAAGACCGTCAAGTCGTGCGGATGATCAGGACGCTGCAGGGCGCGTGGTGGGAGATCTTGTTCGGGACGCTGCCGAGCAGGAACCGCTTCGCCCCGCTCATCCCTTTGTTCCCCACGACGATCAACTGCGCCTGCTGCTCCTCGGCGACGTCGAGGATCGCGTCGGCCGGGTCACCCTCGCGCGGGTGGGTCTCGACCGTGAGATCACGCGCGCGCAGTTGCTCAGCGGCATCCTCGAGCGCCGCCCGCACGTCCTCGCGCGGGTTGATCAGCCATTCGAGATCGGGTGGGATCGACTCGCGCTCCTCCTGCAGCCGCTGATTGGCGACCGGCTCGTACGCGCTGACCAGATGAACGACAGCGCCGAGCTCGATCGCGAGGTCGGCCGCCTCGCGCACCGCCTGGAGCGCCGTTTCAGAGCCATCGGTCCCTACGACCATCGTGCCGAACATCGCTGCGATCATAGGCCGACCCGCCACAATGTCGAGCAATGAGTCGCCCCTTGCTCTTCTGGGCCCAGATCGTGATCGCCGTCTGCGTTCTCGCCTCGATGGCGATCGCGCTCGTCAGGCTGCTGTAACGGAGGCGACGAACTCTTTCTCGGAGGCCTGGAAGATGGTCGTGACCGCGGCGACGATCTCGGGACGGGCTCGATCGGGCGAGCCCGAATCTACCGGTGGAGCCGGGTCGTACTCGATGCCGAGCTGAACCGCTTCGGCCGCTTCCTCGCCGTACATCCGCTTGACCAGTGTGAGCGCCATGTCGATTCCGGAGGAGACCCCGGCGCCGGTCATGATCCTGCCGTCCTCGACGACCCGCTCGGCCACCACTTCGGCACCGAGGGCGGCAAGCTGTTCGCGCGCCAGCCAGTGTGTCGTGGCTCGCACGCCATCCAGGAGCCCGGCCGCCGCGAGCAGCAGCGACCCGGTGCAGACCGAAGTCGTCCAGGTCGTCGTCTCGTGGACCTCCCGCAGCCACGAAAGCAGCGGCTCGTGCTCGAGCAGCGCCCGTGTCCCGAGTCCCCCGGGGACGACGACGATCTCGGGGCTCGTGACCTCCGCCAGCGAGCGATCGGCGACCAGCGACAAGCTGCGCGACTCGTTCGCGACTGGTCCCGCCTGCTCGGCTACGAACACCGGCTCGGTATGCGGGAGCGCGTTCAGAACGTCGTGGGGCCCGGTGATGTCGAGTGCTGTGAATCCGTCGTATAGGACGAAGGCGATCTGCATGGCTCGCTCCTTTTGGTGTGGATAGCCTCAGGGGGTGAGGACGATCTTGAGCGCCTCGCGACGGTCGTAGATCGCGTAGGCCTCGGCGGCGTCGTCGAGCTTCATGTGGTGGGTGACGAGCGGCGCCGGATCGAGGACGCCGGCGGTGAGCATCGC
>JACCVG010000126.1 GCA_013698335.1 Thermoleophilaceae bacterium | reverse complement strand
GCGCTCGAGCTCGGGATCGAGTGCTCTGAACTCCTGGGTCTCGAGGGCGGCGATCTCGGCCCGCCGGTCGGCCTCCTCCGAAGGGAGTTCGGATGGCGACCTGCGGGTGTCATGGGCGAGAATCTCGCCTTCGAAGCTCCCGGCGAGCAGAATCTCGTCGGCCACAATCACGAGATCGTCCTCGAGATAGCCGCAGATCAGGTCACGCAGCAGAGCGCGCAGATGCGTCTCGAGACCAATCACGGCATGGCGCACAGGCTCGCTCAACTCGGGGGAGCGGCCAGATGCAATGACAACGGCTTCGAGATCGAGGGCGGCAAGGGCCAGCGAGGCCACCGCGGAGCGGTCGCCCTCCTCCGCGCAGAGCGCGGCGAGTCGCATCGGGATCCGCCCGTCGTCACCGTGAGTGCCGCCGAGCAGTGCGCGCAGGACCAGCAGGTGGTCGGTCAAGCCCTCGCGCGCGACGCGACGCGAGCAACCCATCTCGAAGCGGCCAAGCGCCCAGGCGACTCGCTCGGAATAGCGCGAGTGAGCGATCACGTCGAGCAGATCGGCGAGCTCGGCTTCCTCGTGGCCAGCGAGCCGGTGCGACTCGGTTCGCGGGGCACCTTGCGGAATTGCAACCGGCGTCCAAGCGCCGCTGCCGGCGCGGACCCAAGCGAGTGAGTCGATCGTCGCACCGGGCGCTCCGATCAGGCGGAGCCCCGTGATCAGTCGCCTGAAGCGGGCGCGTGCCTCATCCAAGGGGGCCGGTTCATCGGCATCCTGCTGAACGCGAAAGGAACAGACGACCTCGGGCGGCAGACGACAGTCGTCGCCGAGCATCAGGTCCTCGGGAAGATCTCCCGCGGCGCGTCCCATGACGAGCGACAACTCGTCGTCGAGGCTCACCCGGGGCGCCTCGAGCGTGACCCCGCGCAGGCGCGCGACGATCTCCACGGTCAGCGTTCCATCGCCGACGTTGCTCTCGAGGTCCTCGCAGAGCCGGTTGAAGCGGGGCTCCGGAAACCGGAAGTCGGAGGCTCCGTCGTAGAGCTGCTCGGTCAGATCGAGCAGAACGTCCTCCGGAGTGACGGCGGGGATGGCGCGCACGCGTGCATATGCGCGAACGCGCGGCGTCAGAGCAGCAGTGGCGAGTTCGAAGCCAGGCAACTCTCGAAGCTCCGACCAGCGCCCGCTGACGAACTCCAGCGCACGCGGGCGGTAGTCGTAGAGCGCCGGGCCGCTGCCACGCTGCTCGATCAGGTCGAACGGGACCTCCGCGCCCGACCGCACCTCGGCGGTCAGATGGGCGGCAGCTTCGAGCAGGAACTCACGGAGCGGGTCGAACAGAGCTCGGTCGGGCACACTCGCGCTTTCGCCGCCCGTCCCCCGGCTCCTCCCGACTCACTGAAGATCAGGCGACGGCGACGGCGGGGACTTCGGCACATTCGGCCTGCAGCCAGCGACGACCGTACTCACGCATGTCGTCGATCAGCGGGAGCAGTGCCTCGCCCTTCTCGGTCAGCGCGTACTCGACGCGCGGCGGAACCTCGGGGTAGGTGTTGCGCTCGACGATCCCGTGATCCTCGAGGGCGCGCAAACGCAGCGACAGGGTACGCGGGCTGATGCCCGCCAGCGAGCGTTCGAGCTCGCAGAAACGGCTGCAGCCGCCGGCGAGGTCGCGAATCACCAACAGCGTCCACTTCCCGCAAACGAGCTCGGCGGTCGCGCAGACGGGACAGGTTTCCGCGGCGAGCGTTGCTTCCGTGGAACTCATTACGCCCAGTCTAGCGCGCTTCAGGAACTGAAGTATTGGAAAGGAGTGCGGCTTACCCGCCCAGCATGTTCCCCAGCCCACCACCGCTGGACTGACCCGCGACGGGAACGACGCGCCCTTCGCTGGGCTGGACCAGCACCCATCCCGTGCCGGAGAACCCCATCTGAAGGGACTCGCCCGAGCCGCGGCCGATCAGCGTCTTCATGCTGACGTCCGTCTTGATCTGGGTTTGCACGCCACTGGACCAGGTGATCGCGGCCGCCGGGTCACAGAACGTCGGCGCGCCGGCGGTGTCGAGCAGCACCGGAGGGCCGTCGGAGAGCAGCGCGACCCAGCCGCTGCCCGCCATCGCCATGTTGTAGAGGCCGCCGGCCAGCGCGCCGGAGAAGCCGCCCTTGACGCGGGTAATGTCCCACTCGATGCCTGAGTCGAAGGCGAGCACATTGGCCCCGTTGCAGGTGATCTGATCGTTCTCGAGCCTGAGCAGATGCACCTCCTGCGCCTGGTCGGCCAGGAAGACCTCGCCGGTCCCCGACATCTTCATCAGCCGGGTCCCTTCACCGGTGAGCGCCTTCTTCATCATCCGGCCCATCCCGCCCGAGCCGGCGTGTTCGAAGCGGACGTCGCCCTGATAGGCGACCATCGAGCCGAGCTTCGCCTGGACCGTGACTTGCTGGAGGCTCACCTTCAGCAGCTTCGGGTTCTGAAGCGCGAAGGCGTCCGTGGACGCGGTCTCCTGAAACTCTCCGAGCGAACTCTGCATTTAGGGACTCCGATCGTCGGTGGGCGGTCGGCGCGAACCTTGCGCAGGCAAGCGGCCGCTGTCAAGCGCCGTGGACCGAAAGTTGGTGCTCAGCCGTTTGCAGCAGCCGGCAGAGGCTCGTCCTGCGCGGCGAATACTTGATCGACCGATGTCGACCGCATGCCGCCGGAAGCCACCAGCAGCTTGAAGTCGTGCGGGTGGGTCGCGACCCGAAGCGCGGTCTCCATCGAGACCTCACCAGACTCGACATGCGCCAAAAGGGCTTGGTCGAAGGTCTGCATTCCGTAGTAGCCGCCCTCGGCGATCACCGCCGGAAGCTCACCCGTCTGGGCGGGGTCCATGATCATGTCGCGCACGCGGCCGGTCATCCGCAGCACCTCGCAGGCGGCAATCCGCCCGATGCCGTCGATCGTCGGGACCAGTCGCTGGGAGACGACGCCCTTGAGCGTGCCGGCGAGCATCGCGCGCGCCTGGCTCTGCCCGTGCGGCGGGAAGAAATCGATGATCCGGTTGACCGATTCGGCGGCATCGACGGTGTGGATCGTGGAGAGCACGAGGTGACCTGTCTCGGCGGCCGACAGCGCCGTGTGGACGGTCTCCTCGTCGCGCATCTCACCGATCAGGATGACGTCGGGGTCCTGGCGCAGGACACGCCGCAAGGCGCGCCCGAAAGAGGCGGTGTCCTCGCCGATTTCGCGCTGGTTGATCAACGAGCGGTGGTCCTGGTGGAGGTACTCGATCGGATCCTCGATCGTGACGATGTGCTTGGCGCTCGTGCGGTTGATCTGATCGATCATCGCCGCGAGGGTGGTGGATTTGCCCGAACCGGTCGTTCCGGTGAGCAGGATGATCCCGCGCTCCTCGCGCGCGAGCTCGGAGATGACGGCGGGCAGCTTGAGCTCCTCGACCGACTTGATCTCGAACGGGATCGCACGGCAGACGATCGATACGGTGCCGCGCTGGCGGAAGGCGTTGACGCGGAAACGCGCGACCTCAACCAGCGCGTAGGAGAAATCGACCTCGTTCTCGGCCGCGAAGTCGCGCCGTTTCTGCTCGTCGAGCAGCATCTCGCCGAGCACCGTCTCGGTGTCGGCCGGGTTCAGGACATCTTCCCCTGGGATCGGGATCAAATCCCCGTGAACGCGGGTCATCGGCGGAGAGCCCACCTTCAGGTGGAGATCTGAGCCCTCGTTGGCGACCAGGTACCGCAGTGCTGTATCGAGATCGAACACTGTGGCCATATCGGCAGCCGACGCGGCGAGCTTGAACTCCACCGCCCGGCCCATTGGCGCCTTGACCCTGCTACCGCCAGGAGAACACGCCAACGACGGAAGATTGCCTCGACGAATCGACGGGCGTGGCGTCGCTCAGGCGACTTCTCGAAGCTTCTGAGCTTCGGCCAGCGACTGCAGCTTCTTCAAGGACTGATTCTCGATCTGGCGGATCCGCTCGCGCGTGACGTTGAAGGTGCGGCCGACCTCGTCGAGCGTGCGCGGGTGCTCGCCGCCGAGGCCGTAACGGAGCTCGAGCACGCGGCGCTCGCGGTAGGAGAGGTTCTCGAGGGCTTCGCGGAGCGCCTCCTTGGTGAGGATGTCAGCGGCCCGCTCGTAGGGCGACTCGGCCTTCTCATCGGCGATGAACTGGCCGAACTCCGATTCCTCCTCGTCGCCGACGGGCTTCTCGAGCGACACCGGGGCCTGGGCGGAGCGCTTGATCGAATCGACCTCCTCGGGATCGATCCCGGTGACCTCGGCGATTTCTTCGGGCGTCGGCTCGCGGCCGAGCTCGGTGACCAGCTTGCGCTCGGCGCGGCCGATCTTGTTGAGCTTCTCGACGACGTGGACGGGGATGCGGATCGTGCGCGCCTTGTCGGCGAGCGCGCGGGCGATCGCCTGACGGATCCACCAGGTCGCGTAGGTCGAGAACTTGAAGCCCTTGCGGTAGTCGAACTTCTCGGCCGCGCGAACCAGACCGAGCGTCCCCTCCTGAATCAGGTCGAGGAACGGGAGGCCCTGGTTGCGATAGTTCTTCGCGATCGAGACGACGAGCCGCAGGTTGGACTCGACCATCTTCTGCTTCGCATCGAGATCACCGCGCTCGATCCGCTGGGCGAGGTCGACCTCTTCCTGAGCCGTGAGCAGGCGGACCTTGCCGATGTCCTTGAGGAACAGCTGCAGCGAGTCCGTCGTCATATCGGCCTTCAGCTCGATCGGAGCCTTGGCCTTGCGGCGACCCTTCTTGTCGGGAGCGCGCTCGACGGCGGCGCTCGCAGCGACGGCGGGGTCGGGGTCGTCGATCAGCTCGATCTCGGACTTCTCGAGGTACCCGTGGAGGTCCTCGATGTCGCCCTCGTCTAGCTCTACCTCGGCGAGTGCTCCGGCGACATCGGAGTAGGTGAGAACGCCGGCCTGCTGACCCTTTGTAACGAGGAGCTTGACCTCCTCGAGTTCCTGAAGTTCGGCTACTGACATGGACTCTCGATCATGTTGAAGGCGATCCGCGCACGCAGAACGCCAGTGAAACAAAGGACGGTTAGGTTAGTCACTATCTTTTCTGAAGTCAAGGACTTCAGAGCACTCTGCAAGTACCTTCGACAGTTCTACTACCCATCATTAGCTGATTGGATACGAGTACGGCCGAAGTTTCGATGGCGATCATGAACGGAGCCCCCAATGAGCGGCGAAGACGACAGCATCCTCGGCAACCTGCCCCGTTCCCGACCCGGAACCCGCAGCAACAAGCGTTCGGCGTCCAAGTCAGCGGCCGCTCCCTCCGCCGCTCGTAAGCCTGCAACCAAGAAACCGAGCACGAGCGCAAAGTCGCGCTCGCCCGCGGCCGGAGCGAAGAAGGGGGCCGCCCCGCTCCCCCCCGAGGTACCTCGGCCCACGGCGACCACAGGGCCCGCCGCCGGCGGTCCGCCCGTGCGCAACTCGGATCCGGTCGGCGACGTCGTGCGTGCCGCCGAGGCGCTCGCGACGACCTCGGTGCGGGTCGCGACCTCGCTCGCCGGCGAGGCGTTGCGCAGGCTCTCTGGCCGTTGAGCACCCTGCGCGGGGCGGGGCGGCCGCTGAAGCGCTTCTACGTCAAGGCCTACGAGGACAACCTGACCGGGCTCGCAGCGATGGTCGCCTACAACCTGCTGCTGTCGATCTTCCCCCTCGCGTTGATCGCTCTGTTCATCGCCTCGCAGGTACTCCAGAGCAACGACCTCCAGCGCAGCCTGTTCGCCGACCTCCGGCAGATCTTCCCGAACGCCGCCGAGTCGACGCTCGCCAACCTGCTCAACCAGATCAGAACCTCGACGACCGGCATCGGACTGCTCGCGCTGGTCGTTTCGATCTGGATCTGCACCTCGTTCTGGGGAGCGCTCGACACGGCCTTCCGACGGATCTACCACACGCTGGAAGGACGCGGCTGGGTCCAGCAGAAGCGCTTCGCGCTGGCGATGCTCGTGATCTCGCTGCTGTTCATCGCCTCGACGGTGGCCGTTCCGGCGCTCCAGAGCATCCTTGTCCACGGTGCCGAGGGGCTGCCCTTCGGGCTCGGACAGATCGAGGCGATCGTGTTCGTGGCCTCGCTCGTGGGCGGCATCCTCGTCCTGTTCATCGTGCTCGTGATCATCTACCGAACGGTCCCCTACGCGCGTGTGCCCTGGTACGCGGTCTGGCCCGGGACGCTCGCCGCGACGCTCGCAATGACCGCCGTGGACTACGCCTTCCCCGCCTACCTCTCGAACATCTCGACCCTCTCGGGCCTCGGCACGACCTTGATCTTCATCGTGATCGTGCTGCTCTGGTTCTACGCGGTGGCGATCATCATCCTCGGCGGGGCGGTGATCAACTCGGTGCGCTTCGAGCACGGCCCCCCGCCCCGCCATGCGCGCAACTGGCTCGGGCGCAGGCGCAGCGCGGCCATGGTCCAGATCGTCACCGAGCCCAGAAGCGAAGACCGGGGCGACGGATCCGCACGCAGCAAGCAGGTCGCGGACGTCGTGATGCCCGAGGAGGAGCTCGAGCGGCTCTGGACGGCCGAATCCCTCGAGCGGCTGGCGCGGACCTACTGGCGTTTCCTGACGCGCGTCTCGCTCGGGATCCTGCGGGTGCTCTACACCGACGAGGGCCGCGAGATCGTCGTCCTGACACGTCCGTTTCGACTGCTCACCTTCCACGCGCCGGAGTACGAGACGAGCGCCGAGCGCGGTGTCGTGACCTGGCGGATCGACCGCGGGCTGCTGGTGGCGCCGCGTGGGCGCGGGAAGGGCTACCTGCAGATCGTCGCCTGTCTTCCGCCGGAGGACGCCGGCGCTCGCGCGCGGGCCGAAGCGCCCGGACGGAGCGAGCGACAGGGGACGGTGAGGATCAGCTCAGAGGTCGCGAACTTCTATCCGCTGCTCGCGGGTTCGGGCTGGTTCGCGCGCGTCGGGGCGGTCATCTACCGCGAGACGCAGCTGCGCATCCACGTGATCGTCACCTACGCGTTCCTGCGCTCGCTGGCCCGCATGGATCTCGCTGACTCGCGCGTCGGCAGCCTGCGGGCGCGGGAGGAGGACAACGACGGTAGCTGAGGTGTATGACGAGCCGTCAGCCGGCTCGGCTGCCTGTGATCTCGCGCAGCTTCGCGCGGTCGTGGGTCGCCTGGATCTTGCGCATCGTTCCCGACCGCGTGCGGGTGACGAGCGATTCGGTCGTAGCGCCTGTGGCCGTGTAGTGGACACCATCGAGCAGGTCGCCGTCGGTCACACCCGTAGCGGCGAAGAAGACGTCGTCGCCCGAGACGAGACGGTCGACGTCGACGATCTCCTCGAGGTCGTAACCGGCGTCTAGCGCCGCGCGGCGCTCTCCTTCATCGCGGGGCCACATTCGCCCGAGCAGCTGGCCGCCGAGGCACTTGATCGCGGCCGCCGTGATCACCCCTTCGGGCGTTCCACCGATTCCCCACAAGAGGTCGACGGGCGAGCCGGCGGTCGCCGCGATCAGGCCCGCCGAGACGTCACCGTGAGGGATGAAGCGGATCCGACCGCCGGCCTCGCGCACCGCGGCGACAGCTTCGGCGTGCCGCGGGCGATCGAGCATCACCACCGTGACGTCCTCGACGCCGGTCCCCTTGCGCTCGGCGATCAACCCCAGCGTCTCGGCCAGGGGGCGGTCCAGATCCAGTAGGTCGGCGAACTCGGGCGAGGTCGCGATCTTCTCCATGTAGACGCAGGGTCCGGGATCGAACATCGTCCCGCGCGCCGAGAGGGCGATCACCGCGAGCGCGCGCGGCGCTCCGGTGGCGGCGAGGTCGGTGCCCTCGAGCGGGTCGACGGCGATGTCGACCTCCGGTGAGGAGCCGTCCCCGATCCGTTCGCCGTTGTAAAGCATCGGGGCCTCATCCTTCTCCCCCTCGCCGATCACGACCGTGCCATCCATGTGAACCGTGTCGAGCATCAGCCTCATCGCGTCGACCGCAGCCTGATCGGCGGCGATCTTGTCGCCTTGCCCGACACGCCGGGCTGCGGCGAGCGCCGCGTATTCGGTGACCCGCACCATCTCGAGCGCGAGGTTGCGGTCGGGACGCGCGGGCGGGACCGCCCCTTCAGGGCTCATCGCGAGACCAACCGTCTAGAAGACGCCCGGAGGACGGCGGCCCTTGATGCTCTCGGCCTGGCGGAAGAAGCCGCTGATGCCGATACCGAGCGCCCCGAGCAGTCCGACATACCAGCCGACCTGATTCGTAATCGTCGAGTCGGGCTCGCCCGGCTTACCGAGCAGGAAGCCGTTCAGGAGAATCAGCGTGACCCCGATCAGACCGATGATCATCGTGATCTCACCGGGACGCCAGGTGAGCTTCTGGTTGGTCGCCACGATGTAGGCGAGCACGAACGGTGCCAGGCAGGCGGCGGTCAGCACGAAGTCGAGCAGGCCGAAGGTCTGCCACGCGTTCAGCGTTTCGCCCTGGATCCCGTTGATCGCACCGTTGCCGGTCACCGAGAACCAGGGCAGGAACAGCGATCCGAACAGAACGGCCGCGGCCGCGAACCCGCCGAACTCGGCCGGGAGCAGCCTCGAGGTCTTGACCGCCTGTGCGTCTGATGTTCCGGCCGCCATCCGGCCGCAACATACACAGAGGGCTGCCGACCGTCTACCTTGCGGGCGTCCCGGCACCCACCACCCGAGGAGAGCGATGTCCGTCGTCAAGATCATCGAACTCGTCGGAGCCTCGACCAAGAGCTCCGACGATGCCGTCCGCCAGGCGCTCGAGGAAGCCCGCGCCACGCTGCGCAACATCAAGGCGATCGACGTCGTCTCGACCGGTCTGCGCGGCGAAGACCTCGACGAATGGCGCGCCCACATCCGCGTCGCGTTCCTGGTCGAGCGGGTAGGTGGCGGATGAAGCTCGAGGGGGCGGCGGCGATCATCAGCGGTGGGGCTTCGGGCCTCGGCGAGGCGACGGCGAGGGAGCTCGTCGATCGCGGCGCTCGGGTGGCGATCCTCGATCGCGACGGGGACCGCGCGGAGCAACTCGCGAGCGAGCTCGGTGACGGCGCGCTCGCGTGCACCGGCGATGTCACCGACGAGGCCCAGGTCGGCGCCGCCGTCGAGGACGCGGTCGAAGCCTTCGGGGAGATCCGCTTCGCGTGCGCGTGCGCGGGCATCGGCTGGGCCGAGCGGGTCGTCGGCAAGCACGGCGCCGCGCAGCTCAAGCCGTTCGAAACGGTGATCGCGGTCAACCTGATCGGCAGCTTCAACCTGTTGCGGCTCGCGGCTGCCGCGATGGCTTCGAACGAACCCAACGATGACGGCGAGCGCGGCGCCGTCGTGATGACGGCCTCGGTAGCCGCCTTCGACGGTCAGATCGGGCAGATCGCCTACTCCGCCTCCAAGGGAGGAGTGGTCGGGATGACGCTTCCCGCCGCGCGCGATCTCGCTGGACGTGGAATCAGGGTCTGCACGATCGCGCCGGGGCTGTTCGACACTCCTTTGCTGGCCGCGCTGCCCGACGCAGCGCGCGAGTCGCTCGGGCAGTCCGTTCCGTTCCCGCCGCGGCTCGGCCGGCCACAGGAATACGGCCAGCTCGCCTGCGACATCGCCGAGAACACGATGCTGAACGGGGAGACGATCCGTCTCGACGGAGCAATCCGGATGGCGCCGAAGTAGCGCTGGCGTAGGATCGCCACCCCCGCAACGAGTCACTCAACGTCTCCAAAGGAGGCCGCCGTGCCTGAAGCAGTGATCGTCGACACCATCCGCACGCCGATCGGGCGCGCCTTCAAGGGCTCGCTGATCGGTCATCGCCCGGACGACATGGGCGCGTTCGCGATCGACGCCCTGCTCGACCGCGTCCCGGACGTCAAGCCCGAGGACGTCGAGGAGGTCGCGATGGGCTGCGGGCTGCCCCAGGGCGAGCAGGCGTTCAACCTCGGCCGGATCGCGGTCCTGCTCTCGCGCCTGCCGGACACGACCAACGGCATCACGCTCTCGCGCTACTGCTCCTCGAGCCTCGACGCGATCAACTACGCCGCGAGCCGGATCATCGCCGGCCAGGGCCACACCTACATCGCCGCAGGGGTCGAGGCCGTCTCCCACTACAACGAGCAACAGGAGGCCGCCGGCGCCCAGCACCAGAACGCCACGCTCGACGGGCAGGAGGGGCGCGTCGACGCCTACATCGGGATGGGCTTCACAGCCGTCAACGTCGCTAAGAAGTATGGCGTGGCGCGCGAGGACATGGACCGCTACGCACAGCGCTCACAGGAGCTAGCGGTCGCCTCGCAGGAGTCGGGCTTCTTCGCTCGCGAGATCGTCCCGATCCCCGGCCCCGACGGCAGCGAAGTCAGCAAGGATGACGGCCCGCGCGCGAGTTCGACCTATGAGAAGCTCTCCGCGCTCGACGAGGCGTTCGGTGGCGGCGGCGTGACCGCCGGCAACTCGTGCCCGCTCAACGACGGCGCCGCCGCGGTGATGCTGATGAGCGCGGATCGCGCACAGGAGCTCGGCCTGACCCCCCGCGCCCGCATCGTCACCTCGGCGCACGGCGGGCTCGAGCCTGAGCTGATGGGTGTCGCTCCGATCGCCGCCGTCGCGAAGGCGCTCGACCGCGCCGGCATGACGATCGGCGACATCGACCGCGTCGAGCTCAACGAGGCGTTCGCCGCCCAGGTGATCCCGATCATGGACGAGTGCGGGATCGAGCTCGACAAACTCAACACCCACGGCGGCGCGATCGCGCTCGGCCATCCGTTCGGGATGACGGGCGCGCGGATCATGGGGACGCTGCTCAACGTGCTCGAGACCGACGACCAGGCGGTCGGCCTCGAGACGATGTGCGTCGCCGGCGGTCAGGGGATGGCGACGATCGTTGAGCGGATGCGCTAGACGGCCCGGGCGCTCACCGAGTCCTGGGCCGTCTCACGCACGAAGCCCGCGACCAGCTCCGCGACCCGCGCAGGGTTGTCCTCCATAGAGAAGGTCCGCGCATCCTCGACCCATTCGAGGCGGGCGTCGGGGAGGATCGTGGCGAGCCGTTCGGCATGCTCGTTGGGGAAGAAGCGGTCCTCGCGCGAGAAGGCGATCAGCGCTGGCTTTTCGAACTCCCCGAGGTGACCGGCAGCTTCGATCGTGTAGCTCGGATTCGCGGTCAGCAGGAAGCGACGGACATCGGCGCGCACCGCCGAACTGGTGGCGACAGGCAGCACGTAGGAGTCGGACGCGTCGCGATCGAGCGGGCGTTTGGTGAGCCATCCGAAGGCGAGTGGCAGCTGCCGGGGCGGTCCGGGGCGAAGCGATGTGGCAAGCGCCAGCAGCCCGCCCGGGATGCGAGCCGTCATCAGCAGCGGCTTGAACATCGCGGGCGGGAAGTTGTCGAACGCGTCGCAGGAGGTCAGTACGAGCCGGGCGATCCGCTCGGAGCGGCGCGTGGCCACCATCTGGCTGAGCGCACCGCCGCTGTCGTTGCCGACGAGCGTCACGTTGTCGAGGTCGAGGGCTTCGATTGCATCAGCGATCAGATCGGCCATGCCGTGGGGATCGAGCTCGGCGTTCGGCATCGGGATCTCGTGCGATCCGAAGGGCAGGTCGAGGACGATGCAGTGATGGTCCTTCGAGAGGGTGGGGACGACCTTGCGCCAGAGGTTTGCGTTGACCAGCAAACCGTGGACAAAGACGAGCGTCTCACCGCTGCCGCTCTCGAAGTAGCGCAGCTCCCCCTGTAGCAGGGTCACGGTCTGGCCGGCGCCGAGTTCGGGTGAGCGCCAATAGGTCTTGGAGTCGGTGGTCGCCATCGTTGAGTCCTCTCTCGGGCTGATCGGCAACATACATACAGCTTGTATCTATACCATACCGAGCCATGGAGGCGGGAAACCGGCAAGCCGAACGCAGCGACGC
>JACCVG010000123.1 GCA_013698335.1 Thermoleophilaceae bacterium | reverse complement strand
GTTCCACACCTTCCGCCACACCTGCGCCTCTCGCCTCTTCGTGAGCGGCTGGAACGCAGTGCAGGTGCAGAAGTTCCTCGGCCACTCGGACCCCGGGTTCACGCTGAGGACGTACGTGCATCTGTTGCCGGAGGACATGCCCGAGGTGCCGTTCGGGGCGCTCGCTCCGGTGAAGCCGATCAGGCGGGCGGCCTAGTGGCTGGGTGGGGCAACAGGGGGGCAACGAGACCCGCCGAGATGGGCCGAGACCGGCATCGTCGAGGGGCGTCGGTTTCGGCTTGTTTTGGCGGGACTCTCAGACTGGCCGAGACCGACCGAGGTGCGGTGGAGCAACTGTTAATCCGTAGGTTGTTGGTTCGAGTCCAACCCGGGGAGCTCCCTCGTCTCCCGCCTGCGGCCCAAGGTGTATCGATCCCGCGCGCCGCTTCCCTCTCAGCCTGCCCCGCACCGCTTACCGATCCCGAAGCGGACGGTCGCGGTCTGCCGGCCGACGCGGAGGGTGAGCGGTACGCAGGCGGTGCGCACCTTGAGGTACACGGTCCCCGTGAAGGCATTCCACGGAAGGCCGTTATTCGGGCAGCTCGGGAACCGAAGCGACTGAACGATCGTTGTGTTGCCCAACGAGATCGCAACCCGATTGCGCCACTCCTTCGGGACGCCGATCTCGATCGGAGGCTGGTCGGCGCGGAGGACGAGGTCGAGCTCGGCGGAGTACATCCAGGTCTCGTCGCCGCTCGGGGCGGCGCCCTCCGGGCGGTACTCGGGGGGAACCGAGATCACGCCCAGGACGACTCGAGCGCCCTCGTCCGTGCCGGAATATCGGGCGCCGCCGATGCTCTCCTCGCAGGAGGCGTCCGGGATGCTCGCCCCTGACGCAACCGGTACCGTCGCAGGGGGTGGGGGTGGCGGTGGCTCGGTTCCACCGCAGCCCGCGACGAGTGTTCCGGCGAGCGCGACAGCGGTGACCAGAGCCCCTCCGGCGATCAGACGCATCACGCCGCCATTAGACCAGTCGATCGCGGCGTAAGCTTTCGTCGATGGCCGTCAGTCGCGAGGAGTTCGTCTCGATCATGAGCGCCTTCCCGACCGGGGTCGCGATCGTGACGACGCTCGACGAGGAAGGGCGGCCGAGGGGGCTGACGACGAACGCGGTCTGCGCGGTCTCGGCCGAGCCGCCCATGTTGCTCGTGTGCGTCGACCGGACGAGCCGGACGCTCGCCGCGCTGCGGCATGCGAAGCGCTTCGTCGTCAACTTCATGAGCGAGAGCGGCGCGGAGGTGTGCGCGCTCTTCGCATCCAAGTCGGACGACAAGTTCGCGCAGGTCGATTGGGAGCCCGGCCTCGGCGGGGTGCCGCGACTGACCGGGGACGCGCTCGCCTACGCGGAGTGCCTGACCGAGCAGGAGCTCGAGGCGGGCGACCACCTGATCCTGATCGGGCTCGTCGAGGCGGGGAGCGCTCCCGACCCTGAGCGGGCGCCGATCCTCTACTACCGCAGCGCCTACGGCAGCACTCCGAGCACGGCTTCGTAGGCGCGGCGCGCGGCCTCCTCGACTGGGAGCGACCAGATCGAGTCGGGGTGTTCGGGATCGCCGAAGATCTCGACATCCCAGGAGCCGCGGAAGCCGGCCGCTGCGAGGATCGCCACCAGCTCGCGCGTTCGCGAGATCCCCTCGCCGGGGAAAGCGCGATCGGTTCGCGGCCCGGCGCCGTCTGTGGATCGAAACCAGTCGGCGAGGTGGACGCCGGTGATCCGATCGACGTGCTCGCGGAGATCCTGCTCGATCGTCGGCGTGTCCCAGACGTGCCAGAGGTCGACCATGATCCCGACGTCCGGCAGCTCGGCCTCGGCGAGCAGGTCGAGCGCCTCGGGGATCGAGGTGACGAGCGTGAGGGCGTCGCGCTCGGAAGTGTGGATCGGCTCGAGCCCGAGGCGTACGCCGGCCGCTGCGGCCGCCGCCGCGATCCGTCGGAGACCGTCGACGACGATCGCTCGCGCCTCGGCCTCGTCCAGATCGCCCGCCGGCCCGGTCAGGCAGAGGACCGACTCCGGTTGGTACCGGGCGAAGCGGGCCATGCTGGCGCAGAGCGACTCGATCCGCTCCTCGGTGTCGAGCGGGCCCTCGATCACGGCATTCGGCAGGATCGTGGGAACGAGCGGGACGCAGTTCGTAGCGCGGAGGCCGCTCTCGCCCAGCGCCGCGAGATCGGCGTCGTCGTCGTCGAGCTTCGACTCCCAGATCCCGATTC
>JACCVG010000081.1 GCA_013698335.1 Thermoleophilaceae bacterium | reverse complement strand
ACTTCTGGGAGGCGCGCCTGGAGGGCAGCGAACGCAGCGAGGCGAGCCTGCGGTTCAGCGACCCGGAGGGCCTCGACCACGAGCTGGTGGTTTCGGCGAGCCCCGACCCTCCGTTGATCGCCAAGGCTCCCGACATCCCGGAGGAGTTCGCACTCCAGGGCTTCGAGGGCGTGCGCGCGTTCGCCTCGAACCCTTCGAACAGTCGACCGTTGCTCGCGGACACCCTCGGATTCGAAGGCGATCAGCTGCGTGGTGACCTCCGCGGTGGCCACTACTCCTACGACGCGCCGCCCGCGGTCGACCCGATCCCCGGCGCCGGCACGGTCCACCACGTCGCCTTTGCCTCCCGCATCGAAGACCTGGACGCGTGGCAGCAGCGGGTCGCGGCCACGGGCGCGCACGTGACCCCGGTCATCGACCGGTTCTACTTCCGCTCGATCTACTTCCGCGAGCCGGGCGGCGTCCTGTTCGAGATCGCCACCATGGGGCCGGGCTTCAGCTCCGACGAGGATCCCGAGCACCTGGGTGAGCGGCTGTCTTTGCCGCCGAAGTTCGAGTCCCGCCGCGAGGAGCTCGAGCGGACGCTCACGCCGTTGCCGAATCGGCGATGATGCCGGCGATGGCGAGCCGGCAGATAGTGGCGGGGCGGACCTGCGTCGTGACCGGGGCGGGCTCAGGCATCGGTCGCGCGCTGGCCCAGCGTCTCGCGGGCCAGGACTGCCCGGTTGCGATCTGCGACTGGGACGAGGACGGGCTGCGCGACACCGAGGCGACGATCGCCGGCCCGGTGCTCGCCAAGAAGCTCGACGTCCGCGACCGCGGCGCGCAGATGGCGTTCGCGAGCGAGGTCGCCGAATGGGCTCCCGCACCGTTCGGCATGGTCGTGTGCAACGCCGGGGTGACCGTCTCCCAGCTCGCCGCCGAGGCAGCCCCGGAGGACGACGAGTGGGTCATGGACGTCAACTTCTGGGGGGTGATCCACGGCACGCGCGCCTTCCTCCCGATCCTGCTCGAGCAGGGCAGCGGAGCGATCGTCAACGTCTCCAGCGTCTTCGGCCTGATCGGCTTCCCGTCGCAGAGCGCCTACTGCGCCTCCAAGCACGCGGTTCGCGGCTACACCGAATCGCTTCGCCATGAGCTGCGGGGCTCCGGGGTCACCGCCGTCGCGGTCCACCCGGGCGGGATCCAGACCAACATCGTGCGCCATTCGCGGTTTCACAAGGACGACCAGGGCAACACAGATCGAACGGTGCTGGAGCGCGAGTTCGACAACATCGCGCGGACTTCCCCCGCGAAAGCCGCCCAGACGATCCAGGACGGAGTGGAGAAGGGCAAGGGCAGGATCCTGATCGGCCCGGACGCAGCGATGCTGGCGGGGCTGCTCAGGATGGCGCCGGTCAGCTACTACAGCGTCATGAAGCGGCTCGAGCCGCTCGTTCGACGGAGCTAGCGCCGCCGCGGCGAGCGACCGGGCTCTAGGCGATCTCCGCGAGGCCGTCCTTGATCGCGAGGTTGCCGGAGTCGGTGCTGGTCTCGAACGCGAGCCGACCGTCGTCGGCGCGCCAGAGCGTGGTCGCGATCTGCTCGTGGGGCTGGACGATCCCCGCGAAGCGCACGGCGAGCCGTCGTAGGCGGGTCGGATCATCGGCGCAGCCGTTCTCGATCACGGCTCGCGAGCAGAAGGCCATCGTGCACAGCCCGTGAACGATGATTCCCGGCAGGCCGACCGACTTGGCGAAAGCGTCGTCGGTGTGGATCGGCATCGGGTCGCCGGATGCGGCCGCGTAGCGATGAGTCTGATCGCTGTCGAACCGCTGCTCGACGAAGGCGAGCGGGTCCTCGGTGTGCTCGACGCTGTGGCCGGGCGCCACTTCTCCGACCGATTCGGCCAGCTCTGCCCCGCGAAAGAAAGCCGTCATGTACTGCTCGACGGCAAGATCTCCCCCCGACGCGCGCGTCTCGACCTTGACGATCGCCGTCGCACCGGAGCTGCGTGCGTGCGCTCCAACCACCGCCGAGCGCGTCTCGAGCACTTCGCCGGGGACGACCGGGCGGTGGTAGAAGAAGTCCTGCTCGCCGTGGACGACGGTCATCAAGATCTCGGGCGGAACGACCGCGCCGACCGCGGCCGCGAACGACTGGAAGGCGGGCACCACCGCAAACACCGGCGGGGCGAGGTCACCCGAGCGGTGCGCCGGGAAGTCGTCATTGGTCGCCTCCGCGTAGGCGACGATTCGCTCGCGTTCGACCTCGAAGGCACTCGTCTCCCCCCACTCTCCAACCTTGTCGAGCGACCAGCTCGGCGCGGTGGCGGCCATTACAGCCCCATCCCCCGGCCGATCAGCTCCTTCATGATCTCGGTGGTCCCGCCGTAGATGCGCGTGATCCGCGCATCGACCCACGCGCGCGAGATCGCGTACTCGGTCGTGTAGCCATAGCCGCCGTGCAATTGCAGGCAGCGATCGGCGACCCTGCCGAGCATCTCGGTCGTCCACCACTTCGCCATCGCCGCCTGCTCGACCGAGAGCTCGCCCTCGACGTGGGTGGCTATGCACTGGTCGACGAACGTGCGCACGATCGTCAGCTCGGTCTTCATCTCGGCCATCGCGAAGCGCGAGTTCTGGAAGCTGCCGATCGGCCGGCCGAAGGCGGTCCGCTGCTTGACGTACTCGAGCGTCGTGTCGAACGCCGCCTCTGCCCCGGCCATCGCCGCGACGGCGATGATCATCCGCTCCGGGACGAGCTTGTCCATCAGCTGGAAGAAACCTGTCCCCTCCTCCCCGAGCAGGTTCTCGGCCGGCACCTCGACATCGTCGAAGAACAGCTCGGAGGTGTCTGACGCGTGCTGACCGATCTTCTCGATCTGCTTGCCACGGAAAAACCCGGGCGAGTCCGCGTCGACGACGATCAGCGACATCCCGGCGTGAGCCGCGTCCGGATCGGTCTTGGCGACGACGATGACGTGGTCGCAGTTGATGCCGTTGGTGATGAACGTCTTCGAGCCGTTGACAATGTAGGAGCCGCCCTCGCGCCGTGCGCGGGTCTTGACGCCGTTGAGGTCGGAGCCGGTTCCGGGCTCGGTCATCGCGATCGCCCAGATCGCCTCGCCCTTCGCGATCGGCGGCAGCCAGCGGGCCTTCTGCTCGTCGGTCCCAGTGCTCATCACGTAGGGCACGCAGAGGTCGGTCGTCAGCGACGGGTTGGAGAACGCCGCCCCCATGTGTGAGCGAACGGCCTCCTCGGTGAGCACGACGTTGAAGCGCCAGTCGTCGATCCCGGGGCCGCCGTACTCCTCGGGGATCGCCATCCCCATGAACCCGTACTCGGCCGCCTTGACCGAGAGCTCGCGCGGGACGAGCCCGGCCGAATCCCATTCGTCGAAGTGCGGGGCGATCTGATCGGCGATAAACCGCCGGAAGCTCTCGCGGTAGTCCTCGTGCTCGGGCTCGAAGATGCTGCGCTTGGGGGCGGTCGCGGTGCTCATCGGCTGGCGTTGTCCTCTCGGGTCGAACGGTCGGGCCAGGGCAAGATACCGAACAGTTGCTTGGGAACGAGCTTACGTGGGAGGCTATGGCGATGAAGCCCGATCCCGAGCTGCCTGGCCCGTTCCCGGTCGGTCGCTACGCTGCGGAGCTGCGCGAGTTCATGCGCGCCCGCGCTCGGGTGCTCGTGCTCGGCGAGGTGACCGGTTTCAAGCGCTCGCGGGTCAGCTGCTACTTCGAGCTCCGCGACAGGGACGGGGCGATTCCCTGCTCGATCTGGAACTCCGACCTCGACCGACTCGGGATCGACGAGCTGCTGCTGCGCGACGGCGCTGAGGTCGTCGCCGGCGGTGGCCCCGACTACTACCCCGGCAGCGCGACCGCGGCACCGTCGTTCAGCTTCCGCGCGACCCATCTGCGGCTGGCCGGTGAGGGCGATCTGCTCGCGCAGCTGGCCCGCCTACGGGCGACGCTCGAGAGCGAGGGGCTTTTCAAGCCACAGCGGCGGCTCGCCCGACCGCTGATTCCGAAGACGATCGGCGTCGTCACGGCCCGCGGCAGCGCAGCCTGCGCCGATCTGCTCGCGGGTCTCGAGCGCCGCGGCTGGCGCGGGACGATCATCTGGGCCGACGCTCCCGTACAAGACCGGCGCGCCGCCCCCGCCATCGCCGAGGCGCTGCGCGGACTGGCGGCGCTGCCCCGGGTCGAGGTGGCGGTCGTCTGCCGCGGGGGTGGCAGCCTGTTCGACCTCTGGGCTTTCTGCGACGAGGGACTGTGCCGGACCGTCGCGCTGCTGCGCCTGCCGGTGATCAGCGCCGTCGGCCACGAATCCGACCACACGCTGCTCGACGACGTGGCGGCGCTCGCGTGCTCGACTCCGACGCACGCCGCCGGGGAAGTCGTCGGCGTTTCGATTCCGGATGCCGGCAGGGAACTCGCGACCGCCGCGGCCCTTGCGTCGAATAGCGGCCGGAGCTCCGTCGGCCGCCGCGGCCGGCGATTGATCGAGCTCGCGGGGGTGCCCGCGCGCTCGGTTCGCGCCGAGCGCTCTCGGATGCACCAGACGCTCCGCGAGGTGCGTGCCTCGGGGCTGCGCGGAGTTCGCGAGCGTCGATCGCTGACCGGTCGCCACGGCCTCGTGATGACCCGCCGGATCACCGCTGAGCGCCAGCGCGGTGTCCCCGCACGTGGAGAGCTGCTGGCCGGGCTCGAACTCGCTCTCCGTGCTCACGAGCCCGAACGTACGCTCCAGCGCGGCTACGCGCTCGTCGAGGATCCCCGGGGCGAGCCAATCGCCAGCGCTGCGGCCGCGCGACGCAACGCAAACCTGACCATTCGCTTTGCCGACGATGCTGTCAAGGTTCGAACCGAACCGGATGACTGAGAACGCAGAGCAGCAGACCTACGAATCGGCCACCGCGCGGCTTGAAGAGATCATCACGCGCCTGGATTCCGGCGAGGCCGAGCTGCGCGAAACGCTCGCGCTCTGCGTCGAGGCCAAGCAGCTGATCGAGTTCTGCAAGCTGGAGCTCGAGGCGGTCTCCGGGGCGCTCACGGAGTTGCGGCTCGATGAGCTCGTCTCAGAGCTCGAGGGCCGCGCCGAGACCGGCTAGGGCTTCGCCGGTTCGCTCCCGTCGTTCTCGCCGGGCGGCGCGACGAGTGACGCCTCCCCGCGTTCGAGGCTCGGGATCCGCTCGTCGTTGAACAGCGACGGCGGCTGCACGAAGCACGGCGGCACGTCCGGCTTGGCGATCGGCTGTTCTCCGCCGGCGGGCTTGCAGTCGAACGCCTCGAGCGTACCGAGGCCGCGCGAGCGCGCGAGGTAGTTGGGCGCCGGGTAGGCGTTGCCGCGGTCATAGGCCGGCCGCTCACGCGCGATACTGAGGCCGCGCGAGCTGATGATCCCGAACTGACGCAGGTAGTGGCGCGGACCGCCACCGCCCGTCGGGGGAAGGGCTCCGGCCAGGCTCGAGCCACCGTTGGTTATGAAGTCGGCGACCTGTCCGCGCTGGAAACTCGCGAACGAAAGGAACGGGTTGAGCTCGGGGAGGAACCGGTGTGCGCTGCGCAGGAGCGGCTCGGCGCCGCGCAGGAAGCGGGATGCCTGGGGCAGCGTCCGGCCGGACTCGTCGATCACGACTTCGAGCCCCTCGAAGAGGCTCTCGAGATCGGGCGCGAGCTTGCCGACGTTGCGCGCGGTCGGCGGGATGTCACGCGCGACCGGGATCAGGTCATCGACCAGCGGCTTGGTATCGCCCGCGAACCGCTCGAGCCGCTGGAAGGTGAGCCGTGACTCGTCGAGGAAGACCGGAAGCACCTGGATCGTCTCGGCGAGCGCATCGCGACGCGAGGCCAGCGCGCCGAAGAAGCCGTTTGCGTTTCCTACCAGGGAGCGCAGCTCGCCCTCGCGCTCGGTCAGGGTACGGAAGACGACCCCCGCGTTGCGGACCAGCCGCTGCACTGCGGGCTCCTGCTCGTCGACGATCTCGAGCAGGTCATCGCCCCGGAAGACGAAGTTGGGCAGCGTCCCGATCGCGTCGTTGAGGTTTTCGCCGTTGCCGTCGATCGTCGCGGCGATCTCGCGCGTGAAGCCCTGGAACGCACGGCGCGTGGGTTTGTCGAAGGTGGAGATCACCTCGTCGATCTCGGTCGGCTCGGCGACGCTCGCGCGCGGCAGCGTCCCGCCGTCGGCCAGCTTCGGAACTTCCTCCGAGCCCTGGGTGAGTTCGATGTAGATCTGCCCCAGCAGCGTCTTCTGACGCAGTATCGCCCGGGTGTCGGAGGGGATCGGTGCGAAGCGCGGGTCGAGCTCCAGCTCGACCAGCATTCCGCCCTCCCGCCGCAGCTCCTTGGACTTGACCTTGCCGACCGTCAGCCCGGAGATCCGCACGTCGGCCTCGTTGACGAGCAGCGCGGCCTCCGGGAAGTAAGCCTTGAAGCGATAGCCCTGCGCGCCGAGCGGCACCGCCCCGCCGAACGAGATCCAGAGGAACATCAGCAAGCCGAAGCACGACAGCGCGAAGCCGACGAGCGCGGCGATCTTGACGGGTGAGGGTGCTGTCTTGTCCATTACTTGGGGCAGAGCCCTGGGTCGTTGAGCAGGTCGGTCACGCCGAGCAGTGCGGACGCGAGATCCGGGCTCGGCGAGGAGTTGATCAGACCGTCGAGCGTCGCGCAGCTCGCCGAGGAGATGAACCGTCGGTAGGGGCCTTGGGCATCGCCGGTCGAGAACACCGACACCCCGTTCTGGGCAACCCAGCCGAGCCAGAACAGGTAGCCCTCGTCGCGAGCCGTGCCGCCGTCGGGACCCTCGGCGCCGCCGGGGTTGTTAGCGGCGATGTTGAAGAACCGGTTGAGCTCTCTGAAGGAGGCGCGCAGGTCGGGGCTCGCGCGGCCGAGGTCGCGTGCCGCCGGCCGCAAGACGTCTACGTAGGGAACGGCGGCTCGTACGAGCGGGCGTACGTCCTCGCGCAGGATCGGCTCGCCCTCGCGGGCGAACTGCTCGACCACCGGGTTGGTGCGGTCGAGCTCGCGGACCACCGGCTGGACCGAATCGAGCGCGGGCAGCTTCTGACCGAGCTCGTTGACTCGCAGGAGCGTCTGCTTGGCCTGGCCGAGCGTCGCCGGGAGCTGGCTGACCGCACTCGAGACGCCTTGCTCCTGGGAGCCGATCGCGCGGAACACCCGGTTGGACTCGTGCACGAGGGTCGCGAGCTCGTCGTCGCGGGTGGCCAACTCGGTCGCGCTCTGGTTGGTGTTGGCGATCAGCCGGGTGAGGTTCTCCCGCCGCAGAGCAACCTGCTGATTGAGCCGCCGGATGTCGCGGAACAGTGGGCCGAGCCGGCGGAAGACCTCGCGCAGATCGCCGCCGCGCTCCTGTAGGCCCTTGCCGGCGCCGGTCAGCAACAGACGCAGGTAGGCGCGGGTGTCGGAGTCGAGCGCTGAGAGGATCTCATCCGGGTTGATGTCGGGCGCGGTGTTCTCGGCAGAGATCAGCGAGTTCTCCTTTAGCGCCCGCTCCGAGTTCGAACCCGGATCGAGCTCGAGGAACATGTCCTTGAGCCCGGTTCGCGGCCGCAGCAGCGCAGTCGCATCGGCACGCACCAGGTCGGAGTACTCGGGGTCGAGGTCCATCCGCACCCGGGCGAGACCGTTCTCGAGTTCGACCGCGCCGATATCGCCGACGCGCATCCCCGACACGCGAACCGTCTGCCCCTGACCGGGATTGACGCCGCGCGCGTTGGTGAACTCGGCCCACATGTAGACGGGGCCGCGATCGACGACCGGCAGCCGCACGCCCTGCTCGAGGAGGATGTAGGTCGTCACCGCGACCGAGAGGACGACCAGCGCGACGATCGCGATCACGTCCGGCAGACGGCCGAGGATCGCGCGTCTCATCGCTCACCGCCCAGCTCGGAGAGCAGCGGGTCGAGCTCCGAGCGGCCCCGCATATAGCGGTCGAGCCCGTCGAGCTGCTCGGTCAGGCGATCGACGTCGGGGCCGGCTCCGCGGGCCTGGGGCCGCACCATCCGGCCTGCGAGCTCGGGGCCGCCGGCGACCGGCTCGAGGTTCGGTGGCTCCTGAGTCTCGCAGGGCACGTCGGGCCGGAAGCTGGGCTGGCGGTCAGGGCGCAGCGGCACGATCCCCTGGAGCGGGAAGTCGAGCTGGGCAAAGACATCATCGCCTAGGACCCCGGGCGAGACGAGGCTCGCCGGGCCGCCGCCGGCCTGCACGCGGAAGTACGGCGTGTTGGCGTCCGAAAGGCGGCTCTCGCCCGAGAGGCCGACGAACGAACGCGGTGATTGCTCGAAGAACGGCTCCCCGTCGAGCTTCTCGAAGTACGGGTGCGGGATCGGCGTCTTGGAGAACGGCAGCAGGACGTTGTTCTGGCAGGAGGCGAACGCCCGCGTCTGCTCAAGCGTGCGTGTCTGCTGGAGGTTCAGGTGGGCCAGCCGGGGCACCGTCTTGCGCAGCCGGGGCGCGAGCGCGCCGAGCTCGTTACGGCCCACCAGCAGCCGGGCCTGGCGCGTGAACGGGATCTGCTCGTCGAGCGCCGGGCGTGAGGAACGCGCGGCCGGCAGCGCGGCATCGGCGAAGTCGCCGAGCGAGGGCAGCCCGCGGTTGAGCGACTGGAGGGCGGGTCGACCGGTGGTCAGAACATCGCGCAGAGCTGGGATCGTCGCACGCAGCGCGTCGTCCTCGCGCGCGAAAGCCCCGGCGGTTCGGTTGAGGTTGACGACCAGATCACGGAGCGAGCGCTCGTCGCGCGACAGCGCGCCGAAGATCTTCTGCTGGGCGGCGATCACCCCGCGTAGATCGTGCGGTCGGCGCCCGAGCGTCGCCTCGTTGACGATCGCAGTGTTGCGATAGGCCTCTTCCCAGTGGCGGATCGCCTCGTTGAAACCCTCGGCTCCGCCGCGGTCGAGCCCCTTGGAGAACTCGGCGAGGAAGCTGCGCAGGTCATCGCGGGTGTCGGACTGGAGCGCGGTCAGCAGCTCGCCGAACTGGACCGGTGAGGCCGTCTGGTTGACCGGGAGCGTGGCGCCGCTCGCCAGCTCGGGAGCCGAGGGCGTCCCGGGTTCGAGATCGACGAAGTAGTTGCCCTCCAGGAAGATCCGCGAACGGACGGTGACGCGGGCGTCCTCGTGTACGGAGAGGCCGGCGTCGTCGATCTTCATCGACAGCCGGATCAGGTTCGACCCGTCGCCGATCGGCTCGATCGCGGTGACCGTCCCGACGTTGACCCCCGCCGTCCGCACCGGGGAGCCGCGCTTGATGTCGTTGACATCGCTGAAGACCGCGTCGACGGCGAAGGTCTCAGTGAACGGCCGCTGGCCGCCGTATGCGAAGTAGATCACGACCGCGAGGACGGCCAGCGCGACGACGCCGACACGCAACCGGGGCCAGCCGCCGAGTCGTGGAGCGACACGCTCGAGCGGTGTGTTCGGGCTCTTGATCGGCTTGGCCATCGCTACTTCACGTCCTTGAGCGAACCGATGCCGAGCTCGCGGCTCTTGAAGGTCCCGCCGGCACGCCCAGGGGTCTTGGGATCGAGTACGACGTTGCTCCCGCCGAGCTTGTTCGGGTCGTTGCTCGGCTTGTAGCGAGCGCCGGTCTGGAGGCTGTCTAGGTAACCACGCTGGCCGGTCTCGCAGTCGGCGCGCCCGCGATCGTCGATCGCGGCCGAGTAGTACTGGCGGTGGAGCGCCTGAAGGTCGTTGCCGGACGGGTCGCGCTGGTCCTGGGGGTCGAGCTTGGCGGGGATGTCCACCGGACGCTCGGCGGTCGAATCGCCGAGCCGGTTGTTCTGGCCCGCAAGATCGGAGCGCAGCAGGACGCGCTGGACGTTGCCCCCCGGCAGCGGCTCGGACAGGTGCTCGGAGAGCCCCGTCCAGTAGTAGTTCCAGTAGTTGCAGACGGTCTGGTAGGGCGCGACGAACTCGACCAGCGGAGCCGTTACCTCGAGGGTCGTCTCGAGATCGCGCAGCGCCAGCAGCGTGTTGGGGTTCTCTGCGAGCGTGTCGAGCGAGCGGAAGACCTCCTCCGTGCGGCGGTGGAAGGGCGGCGCGTCCTCGAGCACGGGACCCCCGGTCTCGAGCGCGCGCGTCACGGCCGGCAGCTGGCGCTCGAGCTCGCGCACGGCTGGATCGAGCTCGGTGAACAGCACCTCGGCCTGTGCGAGGAAGGGGCGCTGGACGGGGAAGCTCTGGATGCCCGCCTGGAGCGTGCGTGGAGAGCGCTCGATCGCCGCGCGGAGTGCGGCCGGATCGGCCCCGAGCGCCTCAAAGGTCGTCTCCATGTTCGCGAACAGCTCGGCGTAGGTGCCCGCGACGGGGGCGATCTCGGCTACGAACCGCTCGGCGCTCGGGAACAGCTTGCGGAGCTCGGTCTGCGGATCGGAGAGGTTGCGCATCACCGGCTCGAGATGCGTGAGGAACGGGACGAGCCCGCCGATCGTCTCGTTGATCGCGCTCCCGCGGCCGGCGAGCGCGGTGCCGTAACCCAGCAGCGCGGTGCGCTGCGAGTCGCGCGTAGCCTGGTCGTTCTGACTGAAGAACTCGTCGAACTCGACCGGCCGGGTTGCGTTGCGCAGCGGAATCCGGTCCCCGGCCGTGAGCTGACGATCACTCGAGCCGGGCGTCAGCTCGATGTACTTCAGCCCGACCGCCGAACGCGGCCGAACCATGACCGCGGTGTCCTCGGGCAGCGGCTCGATCGCCTTGTCGAGCTTGATGTCGGCGACCGCGATCGATTCGCCGTTCTGCGGGTTGACATCGGGACGCAGGCCGCTCAACTGGCCGACACGGAACCCTCCGACGCGCACCTCCGCGCCCTTTGCGAGGTTCGAGCCGCTCGGCAGCTCGGCGCTGAGGTCATAGGTCGGGACGAACGGGAACCCCTTGTTGGCGTTGTAGCCGAGGAAGACGGCGACGACGATCACGAGCATCGTGATCGCCCCGACGAGGACCGGGCTACCGACGATCGAAGTGTTTGGCTTGCGGCTCATGGCGCGAGGAGGAAGTCGAGTAAGCCGTCGGGCGCGGGCGACGGGCTTTCTTCGGGCGCGGGCAGCGTTTCCTGGTTTTCCTGGGGCGCGGACGGCCGCTCTCCCGCCGCAGACGGCCGCTTGTCGGCACCGGATGACCGAGCTCCGGACGCCCGACCATCGCCGTCGTCCGACTGCGCGCGGGACCGAGCGGGCTCGGCCTTGGCCGACGGGCGCTCGGTCGGATCGGGATCGGCCGGGCCGAAATCGAAGCGACCGACCTCGCCCTTTGCCGCGCTGAGTCCCGGCTGGTAGGGACCGAGGAAGGAGCCGCACTGGGCGATGTCCGACTCGCTCGGGTTGGCCGAGTAGGGCGAGCACTTGCTGTCGCGCAGCAAGACGATCCGCAGCAGGTGCGAGACCTCGTCATAGACGTTGGTCGCGAGTGTCTGATGGTAGATGTAGTTCCAGAAGGCCTCCATCCCGGTCAGTCCCTGGCCCTCACGGTAGGCGGTCTTGTCGGGCTTGGGCGGTCCGAGCGCGGCCGCGAGCGGGTCATCTTCTGTCGAGCGCTCGCGATCGTCGAGCGCCTGCAGGAACTGGCGCAGCGGCTCGCCGAGCTTCGGGGCGTCCTCGGCCAGGTCGCGCAGCGTCGCGACCTCCTCGCCGCTCTCACGCAGCGCTTCCCGCCCGGCCCGGGTGCTGTCGGAGAGCCCGCGGTTGGAGTCGCGCGCCGCCTCGGCGAACGGCCGCAGGGCGCTGATGAACCGGCGCAGCTCCGGTGCGCCGGAGCGCAACCGGTCGAGCAACGGGATCTGGCGGCCAGCGGTGTCTTCGAGCTGGGCGAGGGTCGGCCGCAGCTGGCCGAGGAAGATCGGCAGGTCGCGCCACTGCTCGGCGATGCTCTGCTCGCGGGAAGCCTGGATCGTCGCCGTCTCAGAGGCCTCGGTCGCCCAGCGCGAAAGCTGCTCCCGTTCGGGGGCGACGGCCGCCGCGACCGTGTCCGAGTCCCGGATGAACCTCGAGATCGAACGGTTCTGGTCGGCGAGGATCTTGAAGGTCTCACTCGTCTCGCGCAGCCCCGGATGGGCGCGCCGGATCACTTCGTTGAGATCGTCGGGACGGCCGGCGAGACCGGTCCCAAGCTCCGAGAGGATCAACCGGAAGCGCTCGCGGTAGGGCAGCCGCATGACGTTCTGGACGAGGTCCACGGGGATCGTCGATGAGGTCTGCTCGACCGGGACTGTCCCGCCCGCCGGGAGGGGATCCCCCGTGCCGAGATCGCAGTCGACGAAGTACTCACCGATCAGGGATTGCTGGCGCACGCCACACTCGGCGTCCTCGCGCAGCGACTGGAAGCCGGGCTCGGAGATGTTGATCTCCACCACCACCCGCCGCGGCTCGTCCTTGGTCAGCGCGAACCCTTCCGTCGTCCCCCCGGTGACGCCGCCGACCTTGACGTCGCCGCCCTCCACGAGCCCGAAGACGTTGTCGAAAACGACCCGGTAGCGCTTGCCCTCGAGCTCGCCCTCGGAAGCGGCGGTCAGGACGAGCGCGCCGATTCCGAGCGCGGCTGAGACCAGGATCGTGACGATCACGCGTGGGGTCATTCGATCGGCCCCGTCGCGCGATCTTCCTCTTCGCAGTCGAGCTCGCGCCGCTCGGCCCCGGACAGGACGTTCGAGCCGTCATCAGCCGCTTCCTCGGCGCCACCCGGGCAACGCTTGAACTGCTCGGTCCGCGCGAACTCCTTGAAGACCTCGCCGCGCAGGTTGGACGTGTCGAAGCCGAGCGAGTCGGAGAAGTCCGCGAGCAGGCAGCCGCCCGCGAGCTCCGCGGCCTCGGGACAGGAGACGCCCGGCGGGAGCTGGGGAGTGAAGGCGTTGAAATAGATCTGGGAGCGCGAGAAGCCACCGAGTGCGTCCGTCCCGCCGGTGTGCGAGAAGTCGTCCAGCCAGCCGAAGAAGTCGGTCGTGTAGGGGCGGCCGTGCGCAACGATCGGCGCGCTGTCGGACAGCGCCTCGCCGAGCTCGGGGAACGCGCCCCGCCGCTGCTCGCCGTTGCGGCGCGCCTCGTCTAGCGCGATCCGGGTCAGCCCCGGAAAGGTGCGGTTCAGCTCGACGAGGTCGTCGGCTTCGCCGGGGGAGCGCAGCACGCGCGAGAGCTCCCGGACCGGATCAACGGCGTCGCGCGCGAATGGGCGCAGTTGACCCAGATAGGGCCGCAGCCGCTGTGCGACGGGCTTGGAGGCCTCCACGAACGGTTCGACGCGGTCGAGCGTGTCGCGCAGATTGACGAAGGTCGTATTCGCGGCGCGCATGAAGGGCGGGAAGCGAGTGACGACCTCGGCCAAGGCGACGCGCTCGTCAGCCAGGGCCCCGGTCGTGCGATTGAGGTTGGTGATCAGCGGGCCGAGATCCTCGCGGCGGTCCGAGAGCGCCGTCACCAGCGAGGAGGTGTCGACCAGGAAGCGCTCGAGCACGACGGGGTCCTGGCTGAGCTCCTCGAACAGGCGGCTGCTGGCCGACAGCGAGGAGTTGAGGTAGCGCAGGCCGCGATTGGCGTCCTCGCCGCGCCCGGCGTACTGGCGGGCCTGGCCCTTGAAGAAGCCCTGCAGCGAGCCGCGCGTCTTCTCGTCGAAGATGCTCAGAAACTGGTCGAACTCAACCGCGGTGCTCGTGTTTCCAACCGGAATCAGGCCGCCGCTGGGGATCGGCCGCTGCCCCTCCTCGGCCGGCGCCATGTGGAGGTCGATGTATTTGTTGGCGATCGACGCCTGCCCGCCCTGGCGGATCACCGCACGCGTGCCCTCCTGCAACGGCGCGTAGCGCTCATCGATCTCGACGACGACCTCGATCAGACCGTTGGGCCCGATGTCGACGCCCTTGACGAGGCCCGCCTGCGCTCCGCCGACGAGCGCCAGGTTGCCGTTGACCAGCTGCCCGGCGTTCTCGAACTGGATCCGCACCTGGTAGCCGCCCTGACCCGACAGGAGGACTAGCAGGACCAAGACGAGCGCGGCCAGAACCGCGCCGAAGGCGGCGACACGCCCGGCCGCGCTCAGTGCCGGTCGCTGTTGCTGCTCACTCAAGTGTCCAACCGGCTTACCCTCAACACCCGGTCTCGCTACCTCCCGCTCGCTGCCTCCGTTGGAGGAGGGTACTCGACCGTACCGCTGTTGTGCGCCTTCATAATCGCGGCGAACGAGCCGGCCGTTACGAACATGAAGACGCTGTAGACGGCGGCGGGGATCGCCAGCCTGGTGTCGATCGCCGCGGCGACCGTGATCGTCAGCGTGCTGTTGTGGACGCCGAGTTCCATCGCGATCGCCGTCGCCTGACGATCAGAGAGTCGTCCGAGCCGCGCGGCCACGAAGCTGAAGGACATGGCGGCGACGTTTAGCGCCAGCGCCGCCGGCCCGATGATCGGGAAGCTGTCGATGATCAGCGCGCGCTCCTCGAAGACCGCGGCGGCGATGATCCCGATGAAGACGACCAGCGCTACTCGCTTGAGGCGCGGCTCGAGCGCCCGCGCTCGCTCGGGCGCTCGCGCCGCGAAGCTCATCCCGATCGCGAGCGGGATCAGCGTGATCAGAAAGACACGCAGGACGATCCCGAGCAGCGAGACCTCGTTGGTCAGGCCGACGACTTCGAAGTGCGCGATCGCGAGCCCGAGGAACAGCGGGACCGTCACCACGGCGGCGACACTCGATACGGCGGTCATCGTGACCGATAGGGCGGTTTCCCCGCGCGCGAGGTGGGTGAGCAGGTTCGCCATCGTCCCGCCCGGCGAGGCCCCGAGCAACACGAGGCCGACCGCGAGCAGCGGGTCGAGCCCGAAGATCTCAGCGACCGCGAACGCGAGCAGCGGGGAGACGAGCAGCAGGTTGCCCAAGCCGATCACCACCCCCCGCGGCGCCGTCAGGACACGCTTGAAGTCCTCGGTCCGCAAGGAGAGACCGAGCGTGGCCATGATCACGGCGAGGCCGATCGGCAAGAACAACTCGACTAGCGGCGAGGCCTCCTCCACGCGAAGCCGACCTTACACCCCGATCGTCCTGCGCGGGATCACGCTGGCCCCCAAGCACGGGGTCCGGTCCGCGTCCGAAACTTGGTGTGAAAACCCTCCACCCAGGGTGGCTATCCGCTGCGGCCGCGCGGACTGATGATGGCCGTGCAAGCCAACCACTGTCCGAGGAGGACTGAGATGAACACCAAGATGATCCGCAGCACCACCCTGGCCCTCGTGGCCGCCCTGTCGCTCACCGCAGTCGCCCTGCCCGGTACGGCGCTCGCCGCCAAGTCGGCCAAGGTCAAGGTCACGCTCAAGTCCAACGGCGGAGACTTCTCCGGCCGCGTGAAGAGCAAGTCCGCCATCTGCATCGCAGAGCGCGAGGTCGTCGTCTACATGCAGGAGGGCTCCCGCCCGAACCCGACCACCGACGAGGAGTACTCCTCCGACACGAGCGGCTCCGACGGTAGCTGGTCACTCGGCAACAACCGCGCCACGGGGGCGACGTTCTACGCCCACGTCACCAAGATCCCCGGCTGCAAGGCCGCGACCAGCAAGTCGGTCACCGAGCCCGAGGATCCGTTCGCTGAAGAGGAGCTCTAGGCCCCTCCTTTCGGACAGCAAGTAGGTGAACGGGACCCCCGGGAGGGGGTCCCGTTCTACTTCGGCGCCCGAACCGGTAGCGACAGGCACAGGTCGGTGAGGGTCAGGGAGAAGAGCGCGTTCGAAGGCCGTGCGAATGGAGCGTCGTGGGCGGGCGGGCGGGCGGGCGGGCGGGCGACGGGCCCGATCAGCCCGCGAGCTCGACGAGCCCCGCGTCGACGGAGCGGACCGGCGCGTAGCCGAGTTCCGAGCGCGCCTTCGAGATGTCGATCGTCGTCTCGAGCGCCGAGAGCCAGACGGCCATCCGCGTCATCGGCGGCGTGGAGCGAAGCCGCAGCGCGCGCCAGAGGGTCTCGGTGGCGCCCGCCGCGGCGAGCGCGAGCGGCGCGGGGATGTTGCGTTCGGGAGGCGTCAGCCCGGCCGTGGCCAGCAGGCGGGTCACGAAGATCCTGAACTCGATCGGATCGCCGTCGGTGACGAAGTAGGCCTCGCCGGGGCGGCCCTTCGCGGCGCCTAGCAGGAGCCCCTCGACGACGTTGTCGACATGGGTCGTCGAGGTCAGGTGGCCGCCACCGCCGATCCACGCGAAGCGGCCCGCGCGCACCGCATCGGCGAGGCCAGGCAGGATCGTCGAATCTCCCGGCCCCCAGACCAGTCGCGGCCGGATCACGACCGTCTCCATCCCGTCGCCGCCGTAGGAGCGGACAAGTTGCTCGGCCAGCGCCTTGGTCGCCGGGTAATAAGCCGGCGAATCGGGCCGCAGTGGCGTCGACTCGTCGACCGAGACGAGCGGCTGACCGGCCATCAGGGCGGCCTCCGTGCCGACGTGGACGAACCGCTTCACCGATGCCTCGCCGCACCCGCGTAATGCGTTCTCGGTGCCCGTGACGTTGCCGCGCTCGAACTCCGAGCGGGGACCCCATTCGAGCACCGCGGCCGCGGCGTGGAAGGCGACGTCGCAACCCCGCGCCCCGGCGGCGATCGAATCGATGGAGTCGAGGTCGCCGCGCACCGGCTCGGCGCCGAGCGCGCTGACGGCGGCCGCGGAAGCCTCGGACCTGGCAAGTGCCCGCACGGCCCACCCCTCGCGCGTCAGGCGGGCGATCAGGCGGCCGCCGATGAAGCCCGAGCCTCCCGTGACAAAGGCCGTGTTCACCATCTCCGGGACGATAGCCGCCTCGCTCCGGCCGTCGGCAATCACGGTCTCAACCGTCCGACGAGCTCTCCGGCCGGCGGCAGATCGGAGACCCGGGCGACGGTCTCGCCCGCGTAGAGCGGGTGCGTCTCGAGCGTCGCCCTCGCCATCGCACCGGTCGGCGGGAACGGCAGCAGGTCGAGCGGCCCACTGGCCGCACGGGCGGCGAGTCGCCCTTGGAGTCGCTGCGGCGCGTAGGCGGCGATCGGAGAGAGCAGGCCGTGGAGGGCGCCGATCGCGGCAGGCACGGCGGCCTCGGCGCCCAGCCAGCGCTCTGTCGCGCCGTTGCGGAGCACGCGGTGCGGCGCCCTTGGCCAACCCATTCCGAACAACTCGGTCAAGACCGTCTCGCTGCCGTCCACCAGCCGCTGCTTGTAGTCGGGGTGGGCGCCGCTCTCCTCACACGCGAGGAAGCGGGTCCCGGCGATCACAGCGCGAGCTCCCACGTCGAGTCCTTTGACGACATCGGCGCGTTCCGCGATCCCACCGGCGAGCAGCACCGGAAACCCCGGTGGGACGACCGCAAGGATCCGTTCGAGCAGATCGAGCGCGGCGATCGTGCCACGGACGTGTCCACCCGCTTCGACCCCCTGAGCGATCACGCCGTCGGCGCCGGCCCCGACCGCCAGTCTCGCCTCCTCGATCGAGCCGCACGTGTGGATCCACGGCGCGCTCGTCCGTCTCCGTGGCTGCGCTTCCCAGTGGGTCACGACTAGATCGGCGTCATCGGCGATCCGCCAGTGCCGCGCCCCGGCGAGGGGAACGATCAGGTTGACGGAGATCGGCGCGCCGGTCAGCTCTCGCGCACACCCGAGCTCGGCGGAGAGGCGTTCGGGAGGCAGCAGGCCGATCGTCCCGATCGCGCCCGCGTCCGATACTGCGGCGGCAAGCGCAGCGCCCGCGATACCGCCGCCCATCCCAGCCTGGAGGAGCGGCAACTCCACGGACACGCCGGGAACTAGCTCGACCATGGAGCTCATACTGACGGGCTGCGGCCGCCATCGATCAGCAACGTGCCACCGGTCAGGTAGCCCGCTCGCTGCGAGCAGATGAAGGCGACGAGATCGCCGTACTCCTCGGGCCTGCCGAGGCGCCCGACGGGGATCTGGCCGGCGACCGCCGCGGCGCCCTCCTCACCGCCGATCATGCTCCGCAGACGGCTCGTGTCGAACGCGCCCGGGGCGACGGTGTTGACGGTGATCCCATCGCCGGCGACCTCGCGCGCGAGCGTGTGCAGGAAGCCGACCGCGGCCATCCGGTGCACCGTCGAGAGCGCGAGTCCCGGGATCGGCTCTCGAGTCGCACTCGAGCCGACGTTGACGATCCGGCCCCAGCCGCGCTCGCGCATCGCGGGGACGACCGCCCCGCAGAGGGTCCTCGGTGTCGTGAGCAGCGCCTGGTACGCGCGTTCCCATTCCAGGTCGTCGCCGTCGAGCGCTCCGCCGAACGGCGGTCCGCCCGTGTTGAGGACGAGGATCTCGATCGGCCCCAGCGCGTCGGCCACCTGCTCGGCGAGGCCGTCGATCGTCGAGGGATCGCCGGCGTCTGCGACGAACCCCTGCACCTCACCCTCAAGCGCGGCGACCGTCTCGTCGATCCGCTCGCGCGACCGCGAGCAGGCCGCTATGCGGGCACCCTCAGCCGACAACGATGCAGCCACCGCCCGCCCGAGCCCGGCGCTCGCGCCCATCACGAGCGCGACGCGCCCTTCGAGGCCGAGGTCCACGTGTCAGACGCTCGAGGAGGTGACCGCGGGCTTCCCGCTCAGCCCGAAGCTCTGCAGCACCCCGAGCAGCTCGCGATGGCCGAAGGCCTGGCAGGCCGAGCCGAACCCGACTGCGCGCGTCACGCCGAGCGTCAGGCAGCGGGCCGCGTAGGCCTGGAGCAGACCGGTCTGCTTGTAGTTGGACGCGCCACGGAGGACGCAGTGGACATTGCCCAGCGGGCCGGTCGCGTACACCGAGTCGATCGAGGTGTTGACGCGCTGGTTCTCGCGCGGCGGCATGTCCGCCTTCATCGTCGCGGCGACCTCGGCGAGCGCCGGCCCCTGCTGATCGGCCGGGAGCGGCTTGATCTTCTCCTCGACCATCTGCGCGATCTGCACGACGCCCTCCATCAGCGCGCGGTCGAAGACTCCGCCCAGCACCTTCACGTTGGCGACACGCGGGTCGTCCTTGAACCAGGCAGGGTGAGATGTTCCGCCCCACGGCAGGGTCAGCGCCGTCGCGTGCTGACCGGGGACCGAGACCTCGTAGCCCTGCGGCGGCGGCCATGCGACGTAGGCGTTCTGCTCGAGGAAGTAGGCCTCGGAGAGCAGGTTGGTGAAGATCGTCTCGGTTGAGGCGGTCGTCGGCGCGCCCTTCCAGAGCACGAGGATGTCGAGCGTGTCGACGCCCTGGGTCTCGAGGCAGATGTTGGCCGCGATCTCACCGCTCGTGTACATCTGCGCGATCCCCGCCGAGAGCAGCAGGCCGGCCTCGGCGAAGCGCTCGCCGAAGTCCTCGCGGGAAGACAGGATCCAGTTCTGCTCCCCGGTGGTGTCGACGTAGTGGCAGCCGGAGGCGAGGCAGGCCTCTACGACCTCTCCGCCCAGGTCGGCGAACGGGCCAACGGTGTTGCAGACCACCTTGGCACCGTCGAAGAGCTCGGTCAGAGCTGCGGCCGTGTGCTCGACCCCGGCGACCTCGTAGTCGGCGGTCTCGATACCGGGCAACGAATCCATCACGCTCTGGACGCGGTCCGCGTCTCGGCCCGCAGCAACGAACGGCAGGTTGAACTCGCGCAGGTACTCGCAGATCAGTCGCCCGGTGTACCCGCTCGCTCCGTAGACGACGACCGGCTTGCTGGTGCTCACGAAGACTCCTCCAGTCAGTGGCTGAAGACAGAGCCTACGTTCGGCGGACGCGGCGCGGGTTGTGTCGGTGGCCCAAAGTCAACCACTCGCTTTGGTGGGCTCGGGACCCACTGCGTCTTGCTCGGCCACGTCACGCGGTGGGAGGAACGGTTCCTGATCGGCGGGCTGACCGGCCGCGATCTGGCGACCGCGCTCGAGCTCGGCGTTCAGCTCGGCACCGAACAGCACGGCGATGTTCGAAATCCAGAGCCAGACGAGGAAGCTGATCACCCCGCCGAGGCTCCCGTAGGTCTTGTCGTAGGAGCCGAAATTCGCGACGTAGAGGGCGAACGCTCCGGAGGCGAGCAGCCACAGCAGGACGGCGACGATCCCGCCCGGCGACACCCATGGGAAACCGGGCTGCCGGACGTTCGGCGTCGCGTAGTAGAGCAGCGAGAAGATGCCGGCGACGAGCAGTACGAGGACGGGCCACTTGGCTACCTCCCAGATCGTGACCGCCGTGGCGCCCAGCCCCAGCAGGTTGCCGACCGCCTCGGCGATACCGCCGGTCAGGACGACAGCGAAAGCGCCGATCAGGAGGAGGGCAAGGATCACCACGGTCAGGCCGAGCCGGAGCGGGATCGTCTTCCAGAACGGGCGGCCCTCTTCCACGTCCCAGATCGCGTTCGCGGCCTGGATGAAGGCACCGATGTACCCGGAAGCCGACCACAGCGCACCCGCGGTGCCGATCACGAGGGCCAAACCCGCCGCACTCTCGTTCGACTGCAGCCCCGTCATCGCATCGGTCAGCAGTTCCCCTCCGCCTCCGGCGGCGAGCCCGGTGATCTGGTTGAGCAGCGGTTGGGTCGTCTCGGGACCGACCAGGCCGAGGATTGAGACAAAGACGAGCAGAGCCGGAAAGACCGAAAGCACCCCGTAGTAGGTCAACGCCGCGGCCCAGGTCGTGACGTTGTCTTCGCGGAATTCGCTGACCGTCCGCTTGAGAGCAGCACGGAGGCCGGACCCGGGCAAATCTGTGGGAGCGTCAGGCGGTCGCGTGATTATCGAATCCCCGCCCGAGGCGGCTATGAAACGCGCTCGAGCAGCCGCTCGCGGAGTGCCGCTCGCCGCTCGGCATCGATTCCGGCAGCGGCCTCGAGGTAGCCGTCGATCGAGCCGTGCTCGCGCTCGATCTCGGTGATCGAGAGTCCAAGGTAGGCGGCTTGCGAACGGAACAGGTCTACGATCTCGAGGTCGGGCTCGTGGCCGAACCACTCGGCCGCGACGGCGCTGATCCGCTCGCGCCCGTAGAAGTAGTCGCTGCGCAGGTAGTCGGCCTCGATCGTCGTGCGGTCGACGCCGAGGCTGTGGAGCAGCATCGCGCAGACGAAACCCGTGCGGTCCTTGCCGGCGTGACAGTGGACGAGCAGCGGCAACCGCCCCTCGATCACCCGTTCTGCGAGATCGGCGATCACTGGCGCATAGACGCGCGGGTAGCCGGTGTAGGCGTTGCGCATGTAGGACTCGACGCCGTCGCGAACTCGCTGCTCGAGCAGGTCGTAGGCGCCCTCGGCGGTCGCGGTGTCGTTGCGCTCGCCCTCGAGCTCGATCGTCTCCGGACGCGACCCCTCACGCCAGCGGCTCGGGGACCGGAGCCGCTCGCCCGGTGTGCGCAGGTCGCAGACGAGCGCGACCTCGAGGTCGCCGAGCCGATCGAGGTCCTGATCGGTCAACGCGTGGAGCGCCTCGGAGCGGTAGATCAGCCCGGCTCGGACCCGGTGGCCATCACCCGCGGGCAGGCGGCCGAGGTCACGGAAGTTGGGTGCGCCGTCGAGCGCGATCGGAGCGTCTTTCATACCGGCCACGGTACGCGTAATCTTTCACCGCACCCGAGGAGGAGAGTTAACGAATGGGATTCATCACGCCCGCGCCGCCGCCCGTCGACATCGAGGAATGGAAGACGAAGCCCCACCTCGAGCGGATCAAGCCACTCGCCCAGGACTGGGCGGTCAACGGCTTCGGCACCCCGAGTGCGGTCTACCTGCTCTACATCGTCAAGCTGATTCTCTTCGTCGTCGGCGGCCTCTGGCTGATCTCTGCGACGCCCGGCCTCGGCGGCCTCGGCGAGATCGCGCAGTGGTGGCGCGAGCCGATCGTCTGGCAGAAGATCGTCGTCTGGCTGATTCTGTGGGAGCTGCTCGGCCTCGGCTCCGGTTCGATGCCGCTGACCTTCCGGTTCCTGCCCCCGATCGGCGGGATCCTCTACTGGCTGCGACCGGGCGCGATCCGGCTGCCGCCGTGGCCCGACAAGGTCCCGTTCACACGCGGTTCGCGACGCACGATCGTCGATGTCGCGCTCTGTGCCGGTGTCGTCATCGGAGCGCTCTACCTGCTGCTCTCACCCGGGCTGCCGATCGCCGGCTTTGAAGCCGGCCGGCTGGACCCGTACGCGATCGGCGCCGAGCTGATCCTGCTGATCGCACTCGGCCTCCGCGACAAGGTCTCCTACCTGTCCACACGACCCGAGATCTACGGGCTGCTGCTGGTCGTCTTCCTGTTCCCGATCGAGAACATGGTCGTCGCCTCGCAGATCGTGCTCGTCTGCGTCTGGTTCGGCGCGGCCTCCTCGAAGCTGAACCGCCACTTCCCTTACGTGGTCGCGGTGATGATCTCCAACACGCCGTGGAACCGCTCGCGGTTCATGAAGCGCAAGCTCTACCGCAACCACCCCGAAGATCTGCGGCCGTCCGGGTTCGCAGCGCTCGCGGCTCACACCGGGACGGTGATCGAGTTCCTCTTCCCGTTACTGCTGCTCGTGACCCAAGGGGGAACGATCGGGACGATCGCGGTCGTCGCGATGCTGATCTTCCACCTGCACATCACCTCGACCTTCCCGCTCGCGGTGCCGCTCGAATGGAACCTGTTCATGATCTTCGGGCTGTTCTTCCTGTTCACCGGGACCAATGCGGCGGCGCCGTTCTCCGACCTCGAGAGCCCGCTTCTGTGGGCGATCGTGCTCGGCAGCGGCGTCCTGATCCCGATCCTCGGGAACCTGCGGCCCGACCTGATCTCGTTCCTGCCCTCGATGCGGTACTACGCAGGCAACTGGGCGACCAGCCAGTGGCTTTTCCGCAAGGACACCGGCGCCGAGGAGAAGCTCGAGCAGCGGCTCACCAAGACGGCACCGATCGTGGTCAACCAGCTGACGACGCTGTACGACCGCGACACCGCCGAGCTGACGCTCAGCAAGGCGCTGGCCTTCCGGGCGCTGCACTCGCACGGGCGGGCGCTCAACGGGTTGTTGCCGCGAGCCGTCGACGACCTGGAGAGCTACACCGTGCGCGAGGGCGAGTTTCTCGCCGGTGTGATCCTCGGCTTCAACTTCGGCGACGGGCATTTCCACGGCCGGCAGCTGCTCGAGGCGGTCCAGCAGCAGTGCGGCTTCGAGGAGGGTGATCTGCGGGTGGTCACGCTCGAATCCCAGCCAGCCCACATACAGCGCCAGCACTACCGGATCTTCGACGCCACGACCGGCTTGATCGAGGAGGGGTACGTCAACGTCGCCGACATGGTCGAGCGCCACCCGTGGCTCGATCCCTCGGAGACCTTCCCGGTCGAGGTAATCGGCGGGGGCGGCGGCGGTTCGGCCGCTCCGCCGCCGGGCCGGGCGGCGCC
>JACCVG010000070.1 GCA_013698335.1 Thermoleophilaceae bacterium | reverse complement strand
GGTGTGGAGCGCGCTGGCTCGCGTCCTGAGGCGCGAGCTCGGTGGCGGTGCGCCGCTGGCCGCAGTCCTTCGATGCGAGCCTTCCAGCGCCACGCCCGACTTCGCCGGCCGCCTGGGCCAAACTCTGCCGGGCTTTCGTGTCGTCGAGGCGGCACCAGAGAGGCTGCTCGTGCTCGCCGGCCGCCACCGCTTCTCCCGCTACCGCCTTACGTTCGTACTCGACGAGGGGCGCCTGCGCGCGCGCACGCACGCCGCGTTTCCCGGCCTCCCCGGCCGGCTCTATCGCACCATGGTCATCGGCAGCGGCGCGCACCGCATCCTCACCCGGCGGCTCCTGGAGCAGGTCGCACGGCAGGCGTGATCGGCGACCGCTGGGGCGCGACCGATGCCGAAGTCGCGGCCTTCCGGCCGAGCGACCTGCTCGTCTCGAGCTCGGCCGCTATTCGCCCGCGAGATCGAGCACCCTGCGCGCCTCGCCCGCGCGCGTCTCGATCACCGAGCGTGCTCCCCGGCAACCAGCCGCACGGCGGGGCGGGAGTGATTCGACGACGCGCAGCGGCACGCCGAGGCGGTTGAGGAAGACTACGTCGATCGCGAACCGCATCCCGAACGTGTGGACAGACCCGCAGCGCGGGATCAGCAGGACCGACCGCTCGGGGATGGTGTCGAGGAGGGCGAGGCCGAGCAGCCGGGCGCGCGGGGAGTCGGCTCGCCGCGCGGGCGCGCCAAGGACCGTGGTCGCGGGCAGACGGGCGAGGCGGTCGGTTGGCATCGCAACGCTAAGATCGCCCCGCGCAGTTCTCGCCCCTCCGCGGCCAGGGGTGCGGCTGCACGACACGCCGACGTAGCTCAGCTGGCCAGAGCACCGCTCTCGTAAAGCGGGGGTCGTGGGTTCGAATCCCACCGTCGGCTTGGCTCTGTCTCCCGATGAGATGGAGCCGTCCGAGCCCGTGGCGACGCGACCAGTCGTCTGTCCGAGATCCCCGCGGACCGCCAGATGCACGGCTTGGCCGGCGTCCCCGAGCCAACCTCTCGATTCGGGCGGGCTCGAATCTCACCGTTGCCTGACCGACCGATGTAGGATCGCGCGCACACGAACCCGAGGGGGACTTGATGGCTTACCGAACGCGTTTGCTCTCCGCAAGCGGCGGCTGTTTAGCCGGCGTCCTGGCACTTGTCGTCGTCGCATGCGGCGGCTCGGGCACTTCGACCGATGCTGCCACCGACGGCGGCACGAGCGCCGCAGGCGAGGTGACGATTTACTCCAGCTTGCCGCTCCAGGGCGCTTCCCGACCAACCGGGCTTGCGTTGCAGAACGGCATCGAGCTGGCGTTCGAGCAGGCCGGTTACGAGGCCGGCGACGTGAAGATCAACTTCGAGCCGCTCGACGACGCGACCGCCCAGGCCGGGCAGTGGACGCCCGAGGCGGAGTCGGCGAACGCCAAGCGGGCCGCTCAGGACGAGTCCGCGGTCGCCTACCTCGGAACGTTCAACTCGGGCGCGGCGGCGATCTCGATCCCGATCCTGAACGAGGCGGGCCTGGCGATGGTCTCGCCGGGGAACACGGCCGTCGGCCTGACATCAGATGAGGCGGGTGCCGACACCGAGGCGGGCGAACCGGACATCTACTATCCGAACAGCACGCGCAACTATGCACGGATCGTGCCCAAGGACACCGTTCAGGGCGCCGCGCTTGCCGAGCTGATGGACGCCGACGGGTGCACCTCGGTCGCGATCCTGCACGACAACGAGGTGTTCGGCGAGGGCCTCGCGACCAACGTCGAACTCGCGGGGGAGGACTTCGACTACGAGCTCGTCAATGCGGGCGGGATCGATACCAAGGCCGCCAACTACCGAGCGGAAGCTGAGGACCTCGCCGGCCAAGGGGTCGACTGCTTCTTCTTCGGTGGTATCACGGCCTCGAACGCGGTCCAGCTCTACAAGGACGTCGCGGCGGCGATTCCGGATGTGAAGCTCTACGGCGACGACGGCGTCGCTGACTCGGACTTCGCCGGCGGGCTGCCCGAGGACGTTGCGGCGAACACCAAGGTCACCGTCGCGACGCTCTCCGAGGAGGACTACGGCTCGGAGGGGGCCGAGTTCTACAAGGACTACGAGTCCGAGTACGGCAAGGCCGAGCCCTACTCCATCTACGGCTACGAGACAGGCCGGCTGATCCTCGACGTGCTCGAGCGCGCCGAGGACCCGACCGATCGGGCGTCCGTGATCGAGGCCCTGTTCACGACCGAGGACCGCGATTCGATCCTCGGCAAATACTCGATCGACGAGCAGGGCGACACGACGCTGACCGATTACGGAGTCTTTGGTATCGAGAATGGGGAGCTCGTCTTCGACTCCAAGATCGCGGTCGAGGAGTAGGCGCAAAGGTGGCGCGCCCGTGGTCCGGCGAGGGGGTCTTGGC
>JACCVG010000042.1 GCA_013698335.1 Thermoleophilaceae bacterium | reverse complement strand
GTGTAACGCCGGTGTAAGCGGCCGCGGCGTGATCTTCCGGTGTAAGCACGGTGTAAGCAGGGCTCCTTGTGTAACCCTGTGCGGCCTTAGCGACCCTCAAAAAGTAGTTGATTACCAGGTGCTTCTCCGAATGGGCGGTACTGGGCTCGAACCAGTGACCCCCTGCTTGTAAGGCAGGTGCTCTCCCAACTGAGCTAACCGCCCGGGTCGCGCCAGGGTAGCCGGTTGGATCGGGCGTAGGATCGACAAATGGACCTCGGCCTGCTCTGGCGATCGGCGGCTCTGCAGGGGGGGCTCGTTGCCCTGGTCTTCGTGCTCCTCGTCCTCGCACCGCTACCCGCCGAGTTCTTCCGCGAGTACGGAGTCCTAACGGGCCCGACCACATGGGTGATCTGCTCGGCAGCGACCGGCAGGATCCTGCGGCTCGGCGCCGCGACGACGATCCTCGCGGCGCTGGTCAGCGGAATCCTCGCGGCCGCGCTCGGGGTGCTGCTCACGCATACCGTCGGGCTTGTGATCGCGGTCCTGGCGTTCGGGGCGGTCTGCGGACTGCGCGGACGATCGGTCGCGTAAGGGACTCGCGGTAGGGTCGACTCATGGACTACTTCAGGACGCCGGATGACCGGTTCGCGGGCCTGCCGGGCTACGACTTCGAGCCGCACTACGCGGAGGTTGACGGGCTACGAATGCACTACGTCGATGAGGGCGAGGGCGGCCCGATCATCTGCTTCCACGGCGAGCCGAGTTGGGCGTACCTCTACCGCAAGATGCTCCCTCCGCTGGTCGCGGCGGGCAACCGGGTCATCTGCCCCGACCTCGCCGGCTTCGGCCGTTCCGACAAGCCGACCGATTTCGGCTGGTACAGCTACGACCGCCACGTCGAGCAGATCTCGGGCGTGCTCGATACCCTCGACCTTCAGGGCGCAACCGTTGTCGTGCAGGACTGGGGCGGGCCGATCGGCCTGCGCTGGGCCGTCGAGAACGCCGATCGCGTCGAGCGGCTCGTGATCATGAACACCGGCCTGTTCACCGGACAGGTGAGCAAGGGGTTCCTCGCCTGGCGCGACTTCGCCAAGCGCAATCCCGACCTGCCCGTCGGGATGGTCCTGCAGAGCGCGACCACGACCGATCTGGCCGACGACGTCATTGCCGCCTACGAGGCCCCGTTCCCGAACGCGGAGTCCAAGGGCGGCGCGGCGACCTTCCCGCTGCTCGTCCCGACCGAGGCCGGCGCACCCGGTGCCGACACGATGGCCGCAGTCGGCGTTGCGTTGCGGAGCTGGGAGAAGCCGGTGCTCGTCGCCTTCTCCGACTCCGACCCTGTCTTCCCTTCACCGAGGTCGGGCCAGGTCTTCTGCGACTCGATCCCCGGCGCCGGCGAGCAGGTCGTGATCGAAGGCGCCGCTCACTTCCTTCAGGAGGATCGGGGCGAGCGGATCGCCGCGGTCATTCTGGAGTGGCTCGGCGCCACCTCGTAGCTGGTTGGACTACAGCAAGCCGGTGCTCGATCGTAGAATCGACGTGCGGCCCCGTCGTCTAGTGGTTAGGACGCAGGGTTTTCATCCCTGTAACGCGAGTTCGATTCTCGCCGGGGCTATCGAGCCAAGGGGTAGCGACCGCGGGGGCTAGAGTGCGCCCACGGTGATGGGCGCACTTCTCCTCCCGCTCGCAGACGCCCAGGTTGATTTCGGCCGCGCGGGGATGGGTACCTCGCTCGGCTTCCACATCGTCTTCGCATCGCTCGGAATGGGCATGCCGTTGATGATGCTGCTCGCCGAGGCCGCCTGGCTGCGCACCGGCGATCGCGCCTGGTACGGCCTGGCGCGCAAATGGGCGCAGGCGTTCGGAGTGCTGTTCGCTGTCGGCGCCGTCTCGGGGACCGTGCTCTCCTTCCAGCTCGGGCTGCTCTGGCCGACCTTCATGGGCTACGCGGGCGGCATCATCGGGCTGCCGTTCTCGCTGGAGGGGTTCGCGTTCTTCATCGAGGCGATCTTCCTCGCGATCTACCTGTTCGGCTGGGAGCGACTTTCACCGAAGCTCCACCTGCTGACCGGCATCCCGGTCGTGATCGCGGGATCGGCGTCGGCGTTCTTCGTCGTGCTGGCCAACCGTTGGATGAACACGCCGAGCGGCTTCCGGATCGAGAACGGCAAGCCGGTCGACGTCGACCCGATCGCGGCCGCCTTCGGCCCCGGCTGGGAGGCGACCACCTCGCACATGATCATCGCCGCCTTCATGGCGACGGCGTTCGGGATTGCGGCGGTTTACGCCTCCGGAATGCTGCGCGGCCGGCGCGATGTCTACCACCGCAAGGCGATCGCCCTCGCGCTCGCCGTCGGTGCGATCCTCGCGCCGATCCAGATCGCGGTCGGTGACGTGCTCGGCGCCGACGTCGCCGAGACCCAGCCCGCCAAGCTCGCCGCCTTCGAGGGGCGACTGCAGACCGAGCAGGGAGCCGGCCTCGACATCGGCGGGATCCCGATACCCGGCAGCGACCAGACGGTCCTCAACGTCGAGGTGCCGAACCTGCTCAGCCTGCTCGCCTACGGCGATCCGAACGCAACCGTCGTCGGCCTCTACAGCTTCCCGCCCGACGAGCGGCCGGAGGTCTTCCGCGTGCGTGCCTCGTTCCTCACGATGGCCGGGATCGGAACCGGGCTCGTCGTCCTCTGCCTGTGGTTCTGGCTCTACCGGCGGTTCAAGGGCGCGTTCCCCGAGGATGACTGGACGCTGCGTGCGCTCGTAGCGGCGGGGCCGCTGACGTTCGTCGCGATCGAAGCCGGCTGGTTCGTGACGGAGTTCGGACGTCAGCCGTGGATCATCTACGGGATCCTCAGGACCGAGGATGCGGTGACCGGAGCGCCGGGCCTAGGGGTCGTGTTCGTCGGCTTCCTCGCGCTCTATGCGACGCTCGCCGCGAGCACCATCTGGCTGCTGCGGCGGCTCGCGACCGGTGCCCCGCCCCCCAGTGCGAAACAGGCCCTCCCATGACCGAAGCCCAGATCCTGATCGCGCTGCTGTGGATCGCCGTCACCGCCTACGCGCTGCTCGGCGGCGCCGACTTCGGCGGCGGGGTGCTCGACCTGACCGCGCGCGGTGAGCGCGCGGAGCGCCAGCGCAGCGCGATCCGTGCCGCGATGGGACCGGTCTGGGAGGTCAACCACGTCTGGTTGATCTACGTCGTCACCGGCCTGTTCGGGGCCTTCCCGCTCGCCTACCAGGCGATCAGCGTGGTGCTTTTCATGCCTCTGATGCTGGCCGTCGTCGGCATCGTGATGCGCGGCGCCGCGTTCGCCTTCCGCGGCCACTACGACGGGACCGGCGCCCCGCGCGCGCGGCTCGGCCGGATCTTCGGCGTCGCGAGCGTGATCACGCCGTTCTTTCTCGGCGCGAGCGCCGGCGCCCTGACGAGCGATCAGATCCGGCTCGGCCCGGACGGCTTCGACTTCCCCGGCGTGCTGGCGATCTGGACCACCCCGTTCGCACTCGCCTGCGGCGTGCTCGCCGTCGCGATCTCCGCCTACCTCGCAGCGTCCTACCTGACCGTCGAGATGGATCGGCGCGACGAGACCGAGCTGGCCGAGGACTTCCGCATCCGCGCGTTGCGAATCGGCCTGGCGGCCGGGGTGATCTCGATCGCCACGCTGGCGATCGGGTACGCCGCAGTGCCCGAGTTCCACTCCGACCTGCCGCCGGGCGCACTCGCCCTGATGGCCGGTGGCGCGCTGGCCGGGATCGCGGCGATGCTCGCCCAATGGCGACGGCTCTACCGGCTGGCGCGCGCCTTCGCCGCAGCGACCGTGATCGGGGTGCTCTGGGGATGGGCGCTCGGGCAGTACCCGCAGCTCGTCGGCCCCGACGTGACGGTGGCGAGCGCGGCGGCCGACCCCGCGATGCTGACGGCGCTGCTCTACGCCGCCGCCGGAGGGATGGCGCTGCTGATTCCCTCCCTCTACCTGCTCTACGTCATGTTCCGGCGCGAGCCGGCCCCGATCGCCGAATGAGGCCGGGCCTGAGATCCCTGCTCCGCGACCCCGGCGCAGTCTGCTTCCCGCTCGTCGTCTGGGGGCTCGCTTCCGCGTGGGTACTCGGCTTCGACTCGCCGACCTCGCTCGGCTTCCTGCTCCCGTGGGCGATCGGCCTGCTCCCGCTGGCAATCATCGGGCTCGGCCTCGCCGCCGCGATGTGGGTGGTCAGTTTCGGCGGCCTGCTACTGGCTGGCGGACCGTTCCTGTTCAGCTACGCCGAGCAGGGTGGCAGCGCCGCCATCCTCAGCGCGGTGATCACGGGGATCTTGCTGACGCTCGCCGCCGCCGCGTCGGCACACCGGTCCCGCGACTGACTCTCGGCGCTGCTGCTGCGTGGCCGCTTCATGGGCCGAGGTGGGAGCCGTCGTTCCAGAGCCAGATCACAGGGATCTCGCGCTCCCAGCCGAGGACGCTCATCGTCGCGGTGCTGAGCGCGAGGCGAGCGCCGGCTTGCGGGCCGAGCTGGGCCCAGCAGGCCGCGATCACCCGCAAGACGTGCCCGTGAGCGAACAGCGCAGTATCGCCGGGCTCCGACCGCAGCTCGGCGATCAGCCGGTCGCACCGGGCGCCTACGTCCTCCGCCTGCTCGCCGTTCGGACACCCGTCACGCCAAAGGGTCCAGTCCGGAACGGTCTCGCGGATCTCGGCGGTCGTCAGGCCGTCGTAGTCGCCGTAATCCCACTCGAGCAGGTCCTCGCGGGTTTCCGCCTGACCGCCGAGCCCCGCCAGCTCACAGGTTTCCCGTGCGCGGGAGAGCGGACTGCTCAGAACGCGCCCGAAGGTCCGCCCGATCAGCCGCGGCGCGACCGTGCGAGCCTGCGCGCGTCCGTTCTCGGTTAACGGGATGTCGGTGCGCCCAGTGTGCTGCTTGCTCAGCGACCAGGCCGTCTCGCCGTGACGGATGAGCACCACTTGGCCGCGCGGCTCGTTCATCATCGGCGAACCTACACTTACGCGAGCCTCGAGAGCGCCCCTAGCTCAACGGTCAGAGCGCCGTCCTTTTAAGTCGGGAGATCCGAGTTCGAATCTCGGGGGGCGCATCAGCCGGCCAGGGCCGTCCGATCGGCCTCGACCATCATCTCGATCAGGACCCCGAAGTTGACTGTCGGGGTCCAGCCGAGCTCGGCGGTGGTCTCGCTGAGGTCAGCGAGCAGTTCGGGGATCTCGACCGGGCGCAACAGCGCCTCGTTGGTCACGACGTGAGCAGCAGGATCCAGGCCCGCGCAGCGGAAAGCCGTGTCGACCAGCTCACTGACGGAGTGCGACTCACCGGTGCCAATCACGAAGTCGCGCGGCTCCTCGCGCTGGGCCATCCGCCACATCGCCTCGACGTAGTCGCCGGCGAACCCCCAGTCACGGCGCGCCTCGAGGCTGCCGAGCTCGAGCGAGTCGCGCTTCCCGGCGGCGATTTCTGCCACGGCCCGCGTGATCTTCCGGGTCACGAACTGCGGCCCGCGGCGCGGGGACTCGTGGTTGAAGAGGATCGCGGCGCTCGCATGCAGACCGAGCGCCTCGCGATACCCAGCGACGATCGAGTGAGCGTAGAGCTTGGCCGCCCCGTAGGGATTCACTGGTCCGAAGGGGGTCGATAATCCCTGGGGAGCGGTTGCGCGCCCGAAGATCTCACTCGAGGAGGCCTGGATGAAGCGGGCGTCTGGCGCTGCCGAACGAGCCGCCGCGAGCAGCCGCGCGACCCCGACCCCCGAGACCTCGGCAACCGCAACCGGATCGCTCCAGGCCGACCCGACGAACGACAGCGCCGCGAGGTTGTAGACCTCGTCCGGAGAACTGGTGGCGACCGCGGCCTCGAGCGAGCGGGCATCACCAAGGTCGCCCGCGTGGAAGCTCAGGTGCGAAGCGATCGGCGCGATGTTCGGGCTCGCTGCCGCGGCGTCCGGGTCACGCGCCAACCCGTGCACCTCGTAGCCCTTCTCGAGCAACAACTCGGCGAGGTAGCTGCCGTCCTGGCCGGTGATGCCTGTGATCAGGGCGCGCGGCATCACAACCGGCGCTAGTGCCGGAAGTGGCGGCGGCGGGTGAAGACCATCGCCGCGCCCGCCGCGTCGGCCGCCTCTACGACCTCCGGGTCGCGCTGCGAACCACCCGGCTGGATCACGGCAGTGACGCCGGCATCGAACGCGGTCTGGGGGCCGTCGGCGAACGGGAAGAAGGCGTCTGAGGCGAGCGCCGCCCCGGCCAGCGGCGGGGTCATCGCAGCGTCCCAGTCGCGCGACTTCTCGATCGCGACCCGGACTGAGT
>JACCVG010000245.1 GCA_013698335.1 Thermoleophilaceae bacterium | reverse complement strand
GGCCTGCTCATCGCCCTCTCGGATCTCGACGCAGTCATCGAGCTGATCCGCGCTTCGCGCGATCCCGAGCACGCGCGTGACGGGCTGATCTCCAAGTTCGAGCTCTCACCCGAGCAGGCGCAGGCGATCCTCGACCTGCGCCTCCAGCGCCTGACCGCGCTCGAGTCCGGAAAGATCAAGCAGGAGCACACGGATCTCGTCGAGCGGATCAAGGAACTGCGCGAGATCCTGGGCGACGAGTCGCGCGTCCTCGGGCTGATCAAGGAGGAGCTGCTCGAGGTCAAGGACACCTACGCCGACGAGCGGCGCACCGAGATCACGCACGCCGAGGGCGAGATCGACATCGAGGACCTGATCGCCGACCAGCAGATGGTCATCGCGATAACGAAATCGGGCTACATCAAGTCGCTGCCACTCGCGACCTACCGTCAGCAGAAGCGTGGCGGGGTCGGCGTGACCGGCATGGACATGAAGGACGAGGACTTCATCGAGCACCTCTTCGTCTGCTCGACCCACGACTACCTCTTGTTCTTCACCAACCGCGGCAAGGTCTACCGCGAGAAGGTCTACGACCTGCCCGAGGCCTCGCGCACCGCGAAGGGGCGCGCCCTCGTCAACGTGCTGCCGCTTCGCGAGGGCGAGTTCGTCCGCGCGGTCATCTCGACGCGCGACTTCTCGGAGTCCAAGTACCTGATGTTCGGGACGCGCAAGGGCATGATCAAGAAGACCGAGCTGATCGCCTACAACACGCCGCTCCGGGCCGACGGCATCATCGCGATCAAGATCCGCGACGACGATGAGCTGATCGCGGTGCGGCGCACCGACGGCCGGGACACGGTCCTGATGGTTTCCCACTCGGGCCACGCCGCCCACTTCAGCGAGACAGTGATCCGCGCGATGGGCCGCGACACCTCCGGCGTCAAGGGCATGAACATCACGCGCGGCACGGACAACTGCGTGCTCGCAATGGACATGGCTCACCCCGAGGACGAACTGCTGGTGGTGACCGAGAACGGCTTCGGCAAGCGGACCTCGGTCTCGGAGTACGCGCTCAAGGGACGCGGCGTGATGGGTGTTCAGACGATTCGGCTGACCGAGGCGCGGGGTGGGCTCGCCGGGGCGCTGATCGTCCGCGAGAACCAAGAGCTCGTCTTCATCAGCCAGCTCGGGATGGTCCAGCGCACGAGCGTCAAGGGGATCTCCAAGCAGGGCCGCTCGACCCAAGGGGTGACGGTGATGAACCTCCGCGAGGACGATTCGGTCAGCGCCGTGGCGCTCGTGGCCGAGGACTCCGCTGCGCCGGCGACTGAGGAATTGCCCGACTCTGCCGAAGAGACAGCTGAGCCGGAGTCTGGGTGAAAATCCGCGCGGCCGTACTGGAGGAGTTCGGAGCGCCGCTGGTCGTGCAGGAGCTGGACCTCGCCGAGCCCGGTCCGGGCGAGGTGCTCGTGCGGGTGGTCGCTTGTGGCGTCTGCCATACCGACCTCTACACGGCCTCCGGCGCGGACCCTTCGGGATACGCGCCGACTGTCCTCGGCCACGAGGGCGGGGGAGTCGTCGAGGTGCTCGGCGATCACGTTTCCGACCTTGCGGTCGGCGATCACGTCGTGACGTTGTTCTCGCCCCAGTGCCGCGAGTGCATCCACTGCCTCAGCGATCGGACGAACCTCTGCCTGGCGATCCGCGAGCAGCAGGGCAACGGGTTCATGCCCGATGGCACCGCCCGGCTCTCGCGCGGCGGTGAGCCGATCCGCCATTTCATGGGTACCTCTACGTTCGCCGAGTACACGGTAATGCCCTCGATCGCGCTCGCGAAGATCAACCCCGAAGCGCCGCTCGAGGCCGCCTGTCTGTTCGCCTGCGGTCTGTCCACGGGACTGGGCGCCGCGATCAACACCGCCAAGGTCGAAGCCGGCTCGACCTGCGTCGTGTTCGGCGCGGGCATGGTCGGACTGGGCGCGGTGGCGGGCTGTCGGCTCCAGGGCGCCGAGCGGATCGTCTGCGTCGATCTCTCGCAGGATCGCCTCGAGCTCGCCCGCGGGCAAGGCGCAACCGACGTGATGGTCGGCGACGAGCACTCCGTCGAGCGGATCCTCGAGATGACCGGCGGCTTCGGTGCGGACTACACCTTCGAGGCGACCGGCAGCGTCGCGGTGATGCGCCAGGCGGTCGAGTCAGCCCGGATGGGCTGGGGCCTCTGCACGGTCACGGGCGTCGCCGGAAAGGGCGAGACGCTCGACTTCGTGCCGCGCTTCCTGATCACCGGGCGGCGCGTCGCCGGTTCCTCCTTCGGCGGCGTCAAAGGGCGCGACCAGGTGCCGCAGTTCGTCGAGCGCTACCTCGCCGGGGAGATCGACGTCGAGGCCTTTCTTTCCCACCGGATCACTCTCGACCAGGTCAACGAGGGGTTCGAGCTGATGGAGCACCAGGACGGGATCCGCTCGGTGATCGGCTTCGGATGAGCCGCCGGGCCCCGTCCCTCGTGTCTGCTTTCATTAGCTGACCAGGGAAAGGAGGTGGTCCTAAATTGAGTGACAGTTTGATCGGGACCCTGGAGGTGCCCGGCCGCTAGCCGGTGCTGGAACGTCGAGCGGAGTCCACATCGGGCACCGTCGGTGGAGATGGCCGGGAGTGGTTCCTCCGGCCCCGCGCACCAAGGCGCGGAGGCTCGCCACCGATCGATTCAGAGCAGAGCCATCAGAGGCGCCTTCGGGCGCCTCTGATCTTTGCATTATCGCAAGCGGTCGTCACTGCCGGGAGAGGTTGACTCAGTCGCTCCCAGCGGAGAGGCCTCTTCCTCCAGTAGTTCGATCCGCTGTTCGAGCTCGTCGACCTGATCGACCAGGTCCTCGACGGCGGCGGTCGCGTCCTCGGCGGCCCGCTGGGCCTCCTCGAGCGCCGCTGAGCCCTCGCCCGTGTCGGTCTCGCTCTCCATCGCGGCGAGTGTCTCGTTGGCCTCGTCGGCGGTCTGGAGAGCTTCTTTCGACTCCGATCGCGCCGCGTCGATCTGCTTGGCGAGATCGGCGATCTGCGCGGAATCGACGCCGTCGCGGTCATCGCCGGAGTCGCCACCGCCACCACCGAACAGGGCGATCAGGGCGATCAACGAAGCGGCCACGGCCCAGACGCCGGCGACGGTCACCCAGCGACGCAGCGTCTGAACGTCACCCGCGGTCGCCGGCTCGAGGTCTGGATCCGGCCGGTAGCCGGGATTGGTCTGGAAGTCGCCCGGCCGCGGCGGTCGCGGCGGCGGGGGAGGGTAGTTACCGGTGCCCATCGCTCGAAACCCTACGTGCTACGCCGCCGCCAGGTAGGGCTCCCACGCCTGCGGGACTCGGGGCGTGGCGACGTGGACGAAGATCGTCGGGCTCGGTACGCGCGGCTTCTGCCGCGGCTCCATCCCCGCCTGGCGCGGCAGCCGATCACCCTTGCGGCGGTTGCAAGGCGCGCAGCACGCGACGATGTTGTCCCAGCTCGAAGGACCCCCTTTGGAGCGCGGGATCACGTGGTCAACCGTCAGCGAGCTCTTGCTGGTTCCGCAGTATTGGCAGGTCCAGTGGTCGCGGGCGAAGATCGCTCGTCGTGTGATCTTGCGGCTGTGCGCGTCATGCGGCACGCGGACGTAGACGTTGAGACGGATTACGAGTGGCCGCGGCAGTGTCACGTGCTCCGCGTGCAGCGAGAGCGGCGAGCGCTCGACCAGATCGGCGCGTTGCTTGAGCAGCAGCACTGCGGCGCGGCGGACCGTGCAGACGTTGATCGGCTCATAGGAGGCGTTGAGGACAAGCACCCGGCCGCGCGTCCCACGCTCCTCGCCGCCGGGGCGCAGCGCGACGAGGGAGGCCGGCTCAGCGTCCGACCTTTCACCCGCCTGATCCGCCACCAACGCTCTCCGCACGGTCGCAGGAGTGTAACGCCCGCTATCCCGACCTCAGGCGCGAGCAGTTCGGCCCAAGTCGCCGAGCACCAGACGATCAGGCGCCTGATCGAGAACCCCGCCGTGGGGGTCGTCGGAACCGTCGCCTCGTAGCGGGTCGCGCCCGGGCGCCCAGATGTCGCGCACGACGAGCAGACACAACGCCAGCACCGCGAGATCTCGCGCCACCACGACGCCCAGGAACGGTTGGATCGACCAACCACCCTGCTCCGGGCCCAGGTAGAAAAGCATCCGAGGGAACCAGACCAGCGCGTCAACCGCCATCCAGGCCAAGAGCGGTTTCCAGCGTGGGATCGCCAGCACCGCGAGCGGGATCAACCACAAGGAGAACTGCGGGCTCCAGACCTTGTTGACCAGCAAGAACGTGCAGACTGTGAGGAAGGCGAGCTGCGCGACGCGCGGACGGCGCGGCGCGGCGAAGGCGATCCACGCGATCCCCACACAGGCGAGCAGGAACAGCGCGGCTGAGAACAGATTGAGCACCGACGGGACCTCGCCGGGCGCCAGGGCGCCGTCGAAGCCGTTCCAGCCGGTCAGCTGGTCGAAGACGTTGTAGATCGAGTCGGGGTCGATGCCGCGGCGAGAGTTGAGCCGCAGGAACTCCGCCCAGCCGTCGGGAAAGAGGATCGCGATCGGCGCATTGACCACGGCCCAGGTCCCGACCGCCAGGAGCGTCAACCGAACTCCATCGCGGAACCGGCCCGCTCGCACGCAGAGCAATACCAACGGCAGCAACAGGAACAGGGGAAAGAGCTTGAGTGCGCCGCCGACACCGAGCAGCATCCCCGCCAATCCGGGCCGTCGCCGAGACCACGCGAGCAGGCCGAGGACCGCCGCCGCGATCGCGAGCGTGTCGAAATTGGTGAACGCGTGAACCGCGACCAACGGGGACAGCGCCGCGAGCAGCGGATCCCAGGGTCGGCCCGGGCTGAGCCGGATGAGCGCCCAGATCGTCAATAACCACGCCAGCGACAGCCAGAACGCTGAGGACTGGAAGAACCGCACTCCGGCGAGCGGCCCCGGCGAGGAGAACTGCTTGGCGATCTGGGCGTTCCCCCACTGGAAGAGACCGGTCAGCACGGGGTACTCCATGTACCGCAACTGCTGGGCGGGGGTCCCGGCTCCGTCGACCCACGAGACGGCGTAGGGAAATCCCCCGAGCCCGTCACGATCGAGCCGCTCGGCGCCGTAAAGGGGCACGATGTCGGAGTAGCAAAAGGACCGGTACTGGCGGGCGCCGCGCCAATCCAGCTGCAATTCCCCCGCCGAGTCGGTGAAGGTCCGAAGGCACGGCGACTTTGCGAGGTAGCCGACGCCCAGCGTGAGCACGGCGATCGTGAAGATGACGGTCGCCGGAGCTGCGAACCGGGCCGAGGAGAGACGGCTCCGCAAGTAGCCCCGGTCCTAGGACCGAACCGCCGGGTAGGACCCGAGCACGCGCAGTGTCTCGACGCGCGCTTCGAGTGCGTCCAGGGCCTCGGCGACGGGAGCCGTCTCGATCCCGCCCGCGAGGTCGGCGAAGAACATGTAGTGCCCGAGCCCGAGCCGCCGCGGACGGCTCTCGATCTTGGTCAGGTTGATCGCCCGGTCGGCGAACTCAGAGAGGACGCCGACTAGCGCCCCCGGTGCCTCGTCGTTGAAGCCCCAGAAGACGATCGAAGTCTTGCTGGCCGGCTTGGAGGAGAGGCCCCACGGCGGGCCCTCCGCGAGTTCCTCGGCGCGTCTCAACCAGACGAAGCGGGTGCTGTTGCCGGGCTGATCCTGGATGTCATCGGCCAGCACCTCGCCGCCGTGCACCTCGGCCGCGAAGGCAGACCCGATCGCTGCCCAGGGCTCGTCGGTCTGGACGACCGCGCGGCCTGCCTCGGCGGTCGAAGCGGCGACGGCGCGTTCGGCGGTCGGGAGTTGCGCGCGCAGGTAGTGGCCGCACTGGGCGAGCGCCTGCGGATGGGACAGCACCCGTTCGATCCCGCCGTGGCTGAGCCCTGGACGCGCGATAAGGCAGTGCGAGATCGGCCGTACGACCTCCGCCGCGATTCGCACGCCACTGGCCTCCGCGGCGAGCACGTCGAGGGTCGCCGTCACGGAGCCCTCGAGCGAGTTCTCGATCGGGACCACGCAGGCGGCGGATTCCCGTTCCTGTACCTGCAGCACGGCCTGCCTGATCTCTTCACAGGGAACCTCATCCACCTGACCACCGGCGGACGCTCTCAGAGCCTCCTCCGAATAGGTCCCCGCCGGCCCGAGGAAGGCGACGCGCGGCGCGGCGGTCATATCAGCTCGGAGGCGAGGCGAGCGCGGTCTCGATCGCCTGCATCTCCTCCGGGGAGAGGTCCAGATCGGAGGTGCCCGCCCCGACCTGCTTCACGTAGACCCGCGCCTGATCGCGGTGCAGGATCGAGGAAATGACGACGCCGGAGCGCGTCTCGTCGAGCAGGGCGACTGAACTCGACTGACGGCCGGACATCTCCCCGTAGGCGTCGTAGCGGATCAGCGATCGGTACGCGATCGCGCCGCTCAACCGCCGCTCGGTCTCCGAGACCCGGGCGTCGACTCGGCCGAGCACCTCCTCGGCCCATGTCTGCAGCGCCTCGAAGTCCCGCCCGATTCGCCCGGCGTGCGCGACGAGATCCTGCTCGCCGGCCTCGCCCAGCACGGCGACCTGGTCGCGGCGGAGTCGGCGCAGGCGCGCCGTCAGCAGAGCCGTGACGGCTAGCGCGACCAGGGCCACCGCAGCGGCGGCAATGGCGATGATCGCGGTCGGTGAGGTCAGCTCGAAGCCCACCGCTGGCAATCTAGAGCAGCGCTCGGATCAGCTGCCAAAGCGAACGAGGTACTCGGCCGAGTTGTTGTCCTCGTTCTCCTCGCCCGGGACACCCTCGACGGTGACGTCAACGGTCAGATCCTCGTTGGTCGGCGGCGGCTCGGTGAGCGGCAACTCGACGCTGACGGTCTCATCGACCTTGATCGAGGGGACCTCACCGCTCAGCTCGATCGGTGCATCACCACCGTCGATCGTGATCCTGATCGCGACGTTCCGCTCGTCGTTCTCGCCTTGGTTCTGGACTTCGACCTCGAACGAGAGCCCTTCGGTACCGTCGACCGTGATCACGCCTCCGTCGCTGAGCTTCTCGCCCGCCGGCTGCACGGTGACTCCTTGGAGGCCGGTCCCGTGCAGACCGGGAGCGACCTTCTCGTCGGGATCGTCCCCTCCGGTGCTCGGCGCTTCGCCCTTGATCGAGCCGATCGCGTTCTCGACGGTCGGGAGCTGGAGCCAGCTGACGTCGGGTAGGAACTGGCTCTCGGGGAGGTCGGAGACACGCTCGAGCAGGTCTGCGTCGCGCGCGCCGGTCTGAATCGCCGGGAGCACGCGCTGTGAGTAGATGACGTCGCTGGTGAGAAAGTTCTGCATCTGACCCGCGATCAGCTCCTCGGCGGCGGCGGGATCGGTGTCGCCGAGCGCTGTCGGCAAGTGCTCGGAGATTCCGCTCAGCCCGTCGCTGCGGAAGGAGAGCGATTGGAGGAGGTAGCCCTGAGCTTCGCTGAGCTCATCGGGGACGTCGATCGCCCCCGCGCGCTCGATCAGCTGCTCGGACTCGACGCGGAAGCCGTTGATCGTGTTCTCGACGTCGACCGAGCTCTGAGTTCCGGGATCCTCGAACAGGCCGAAGAGGGCGTCACCCTGTTGATCGGACTCGCCGACGAGCGCTCCGACATCGGCGACGTAGTCCTCGAAGGCTTGCGCCTTGCGCGCGCCCAGACAGGCCCGTATGCCGAAGATCAGAATCAGCGCGAGCACCAATGCGATCACCCCGGCGATGATCCGCCGCGTGACTACCGTTTGGTGATCGAAACCGTGTTCGGTCCCGCCTCTCCGCGGGCCGACCCCCGGACCTTCGCTGAAGGACAATCTTGCTCCCTGGCCGTTTGCAGGTGAAAGTCGACCATAACGATAGAGAGATCGAAGGCAGAAACGGCAAGAGTCCTGTCGCCGGCCTGCGCGGCAGGGAGCCTGCCGGCGAGCCCGAAAGCAGAACGGTGAGCGACAGCGATCCCACCCGGGCGCTCACCGGCTCCCCCGATCTGGCTGGAGGGCCCGGTCGCTCCGGACTGTTGCTGGGCCGCTATCGCCTCGAGGCGGCAATCGGATCGGGTGGCCACGGCTCCGTCTGGCGAGCCTTCGACGCGAAGCTCGAGCGGTCGGTGGCGGTCAAGGTCCTCGCGCGCTCGAGCGCGGCCCATGACCGGCGCGCCGAGCGCGAGGCGCGCGCCGCCGCACGCCTGAACCACCCCGGCATCGTGGCGCTCTACGAGTTCGGGGAGGACGCCGACGCCGTTTACCTGGTGTCCGAGCTCGTAGACGGGCGGACGCTCGCCGACCTCGAGGGGGACGGGTTGGTCTCCGATCGCGACCTCGCCGAGATCGGCGTTGCTCTCTGCGACGCCCTCGCCCACGCACACCGCAAACAGGTCGTGCACCGTGACGTCAAACCCCAGAACGTCCTCGTCGTCGCCGACCCGGCCGCCGGAGCGGGATTCGTCAAGCTGACGGACTTCGGGGTGGCCCGGCTGCTGAGCGAGGACCCGCTGACCGTCACCGGCGGCGTCGTGGGGACGGTCGCCTACATGGCGCCTGAGCAAGCGGCCGGGCAGCAGGTGGCTGAACCCGCCGACGTCTACTCGCTCGCGTTGACCCTGCACGAGGGTTGGTCCGGACTGCGACCGGGCGGGCCGAGCTCGACGCACCGCCCGCTCACTCAGCTTCGTCGCGACTTGCCGCCCACGATCGCCGCTGTGATCGATCGCTGTCTGGTCACGGCTCCCGACCAGCGGCCCGGGCTCGACGAGCTGCGGCTGACACTCGAGCAAGCCCTCACCGATCTCGCCGACGAGGGTGGCCTGGTTGCGCCGGGTCCGCTCGAGCGAATCGGCCTGACGATTCCCCTCCGCCCACGCGCGAACGTGCCGGGACTCCCCTCGGC